>NZ_AJJL01000013.1 GCF_000257905.1 Streptococcus mitis SK579 | reverse complement strand
TTTTCTCTTGAGCGAAAATAAATAATCTGTAGACGTTTGTGATATTTGGCGTACGATGAATCTCTTAGGAGTTTTTCAATTTTTTGTGTTTCTTCGTTTGTAAGTTTCATAACTACTATTATAAGATGTTTTTTTAATTTTAGTCTAGTATAAAAACTAATCTTCAACCACATTCAAAAGTCTCACACTAACTTCCACCATAGCGGAACTTACCCTGACACGGATTTCCACTGGTTTTTACGATTTTTATCAGACTAACTTTCACTTGGATTAGCGGTGGAACTTAGTTTGGGAATTTAGGCTTCAAAAAGTCAATGCATTCAAGCGATCACTTTGAAGTCTCAAAGTTTTATTTTAAGTTTTATTTAAGGAAAGTATATTATTCTGAAGAACTCTAAAATTTCACAGCTATTTATTAGTAATTGCTACAGAATTCTTAGTTATTACTAGAAATGGACTAGTTTTTTTGAATAATAGAACTCCTTAATCCTCCTATTCTAGAAGGGGAGGTCCGGTATTTCTTTCATGATAGGACTAGATTGTGGTATAATAGAGAGAATAAGTTTTTTTAGTAAGACAAAGGAGAAAATAGATGATTTATGCAGGAATTCTTGCTGGTGGAACTGGCACACGCATGGGGATCAGTAACTTGCCAAAACAATTTTTAGAGCTAGGTGATCGACCTATTTTGATTCATACAATTGAAAAATTTGTCTTGGAACCAAGTATTGAAAAAATTGTAGTTGGGGTTCATGGAGACTGGGTTTCTCATGCAGAAGATCTTGTAGATAAATATCTTCCTCTTCATAAGGAACGTATCATCATTACAAAAGGTGGTGCTGATCGTAATACGAGTATTGAGAAAATCATTGAAGCTATCGATGCTTATCGTCCGCTTACTCCAGAGGATATCGTTGTTACCCACGATTCTGTTCGTCCATTTATTACGCTTCGCATGATTCAGGACAATATTCAACTTGCCCAAAATCATGATGCAGTGGACACAGTGGTAGAAGCTGTTGATACTATCGTTGAAAGCACTAACGGTCAATTTATTACAGATATTCCAAATCGTGCTCACCTCTATCAAGGACAAACACCTCAAACATTCCGTTGTAAGGACTTCATGGACCTTTACGGTTCTCTCTCTGCCGAAGAGAAAGAAATCTTAACAGATGCATGTAAAATCTTTGTGATCAAAGGAAAAGATGTGGCCTTGGCTAAGGGGGAATACTCAAATCTAAAAATCACAACAGTGACAGATCTGAAGATTGCAAAAAGTATGATTGAGAAAGACTAGTGATATGATTAATCAAATTTATCAACTGACTAAACCTAAGTTTATCAACGTCAAATACCAGGAAGAGGATATTGACCAAGAGAATCATATCCTCATCCGCCCTAATTATATGGCGGTCTGTCATGCGGATCAGCGTTACTATCAAGGAAAACGGGATCCAAAGATTTTGAATAAAAAACTTCCAATGGCAATGATTCACGAGTCATGTGGAACCGTTATTTCTGATCCGACAGGAACCTATGAGGTTGGGCAAAAAGTTGTCATGATTCCCAATCAGCCTCCTATGCAGAGCGATGAAGAATTCTATGAGAACTACATGACAGGGACCCATTTCTTGTCTAGTGGATTTGATGGCTTTATGAGAGAGTTTGTTTCTCTCCCTAAAGACCGTGTGGTGGCTTATGATGCTATTGAAGACACGGTTGCAGCCATTACAGAGTTTGTCAGTGTTGGCATGCATGCCATGAATCGCTTATTGACCCTTGCTCATAGCAAGCGGGACCGAATCGCCGTTATCGGAGATGGAAGTTTAGCTTTTGTGGCTGCCAATATTATTAACTATACTCTACCAGAAGCAGAGATTGTGGTTATTGGTCGTCACTGGGAAAAATTGGAACTCTTCTCTTTTGCCAAAGAATGTTATATTACTGATAATATTCCTGAAGATTTGGCCTTTGACCATGCTTTTGAGTGTTGTGGTGGTGATGGTACTGGACCAGCTATTAATGATTTGATTCGCTACATTCGTCCTCAGGGAACGATTCTCATGATGGGTGTTAGCGAGTATAAAGTCAATCTCAATACACGCGATGCCTTAGAAAAAGGCTTGCTCTTGGTTGGGTCCTCTCGTTCTGGTCGTATTGATTTTGAAAATGCCATACAAATGATGGAAGTCAAGAAATTTGCCAATCGTCTTAAAAATATCCTTTATCTAGAAGAACCTGTAAGAGAAATTAAAGATATTCACCGTGTCTTTGCGACCGATTTAAACACAGCCTTTAAAACAGTGTTTAAGTGGGAAGTATAAGTGCTGGAGGTTAATTGTGGAGAAAATCATTAAAGAAAAAATTTCTTCCCTACTTAGTCAAGAAGAGGAAGTCCTCAGTGTTGAACAACTGGGGGGGGGATGACCAATCAAAACTATTTGGTCAAAACAACAAATAAGCAATACATTGTTAAATTCTTTGGTAAAGGGACAGAAAAGCTGATCAATCGTCAAGATGAAAAGTACAATCTTGAACTACTAAAAGATTTAGACTTAGATGTAAAAAATTATCTTTTTGATATTGAAGCTGGTATCAAAGTAAATGAGTATATCGAATCTGCGATTACGCTTGATTCAACGTCAATCAAGACAAAATTTGATAAAATTGTTCCAATTTTACAAACCATTCATGCTTCTGGCAAGGAATTAAGAGGAGAGTTTGCTCCTTTTGAAGAAATCAAAAAATACGAATCCTTGATTGAAGAGAAAATCCCTTATGCCAACTATGAAACTGTTCGAGAAGAAGTCTTCTCCTTAGAGAAAAGGCTGGCTGATTTAGGTGTTGACAGAAAATCTTGTCATATCGATTTGGTGCCTGAAAACTTTATCGAATCACCTCAAGGACGACTTTATTTGATTGACTGGGAATATTCATCAATGAATGATCCAATGTGGGATTTGGCTGCCCTCTTTTTAGAGTCTGAATTCACTCGTCAAGAGGAAGAAGCTTTCTTATCTCACTATGAGAGTGACCAAACACCTGTCTCTCGAGAAAAGATTACCATTTATAAAATTTTACAAGATACCATTTGGAGTTTATGGACAGTCTATAAAGAAGAGCAAGGTGCAGATTTTGGTGACTATGGTGTGAGTCGTTACCAAAGAGCTGTCAAAGGTTTGGCTTATTATGGAGGTTCAGATGAAAACTAAAAATGGAGTTTCTTTTGGTCTACTTTCAGGTATTTTCTGGGGGTTAGGTCTCACGATTAGTGCTTATATCTTTTCGATTTTTACAGATTTGTCGCCTTTTGTGGTGGCTGCTGCTCACGATTTCTTGAGTATCTTTATTTTACTAGCTTTTCTTTTGGTAAAAGAATGAAAAGTTCGTCTCTCAATTTTCTTAAATATTCGCAATGTCAGTGTTATCATTGGAGCCTTGCTAGCTGGTCCTATCGGAATGCAGGCCAATCTTTATGCAGTTAAGTATATTGGAAGTTCCTTAGCTTCATCTGTATCGGCTATCTACCCTGCAGTTTCAGTTTATGGCTCTTTGTCAACTGTAGTGGGTTGAAGAAAAGCTATGATCGAG
>NZ_AJJL01000012.1 GCF_000257905.1 Streptococcus mitis SK579 | reverse complement strand
GTTGACAAAGAGCCTAAAAAAACAGAACTTAGCCCTATGACTAAATTCTGTTTTGATGCTCTATAATTATAAAAATGAAATCCTTTTTAACTGCAAAGAACTTTTATTCTTACTAGACTATATTCATTCCTATTTTAGTAATAGTCTATGTCTGGTATTTGACGAAGATATAGATTCGCACGAATCGTTTCGTCTTCTTCACGACAAGTTGAAAGAACCAAATACTTATCTTTAGCTGATATTTTAACATTTGGTTTCTTAACTTCAGCTGTGTCATAAATAGTCGTTAACTGCGTTTGAAAATCTTTATCATCATCAAATGAAGTACGATAAAAGGCTGTTTCTTCTGGTACTATAATCATAGCAACCGCTTCATAATAATACTTTCTCTCTGGAGTCTCAATCACAACATATGGATGTTCATCAAAATAATCTTGACGACTATAGTAGTTCACATCATTAAACATACGATGATCCCCAACTTTACTACCACGAGCATGACCAAATAACCAAGTTAAACGGTCACTAAAATCCTTTTTATTGTCTGTGTCCATAAACACTGTTCCCATATAAGGTTCGTGACCACCATCAAATCTCTTATCTAAATAAGTTGAATTATCAGTTGTTTGAACAACTGGCTCATCCAACTCTGTTCCGGGTGCATACACATAAGCTATCGTGTCAGAGTTTGTATTCAGCAAACCACTGAACTTATTCTTAAGATATTCTTTTTCCTCTGCTGATGTCGTATCAATTTTTTGTGTCGTTTGCGCTACCTTAGTTTCACTCGCCTGATCAGTCGGAGCTAAGAATGTCTTATAAAGGAATAAACCTCCTAAAGCGACAATAGCTACAGCAACAAGCGAAGCAATAATTTTCTTCATAGGTGACTTATTTTTAGTTGAACGTCTGCTCATTTTTATCTCCCTCATTTATTTACTTTTATCAAAAAAATCACTGAAACGAAGTTTCAGTGATTAGTTACTTCATTAAATAAATAAATTATTTAGAAGCGTGTGTTTTTGGAAGAGCTTTTTGACCAGCTTTAGCTGTTGCACCTGCTTTTTTAGCTGCTTCTTCTGCTTTTTTAGCTTGATCTACTGCACCTGGTTTACCTGGTTCTGGAGTAGCTGATGGAGTAGTCTGTCCGTTTTGACCATCTTGAGCGTGTTCTTTCAAATAACGAGCATTTTTTTGTTCAGGAGTTTCATTCAAGATATAATATTTACCTTCTTTTTTAAGAGCTGAATTGAAAACCTCTTGTAAATGTGCAATTGCTTCATTACGAACTTTTGCCACTTCTGCATCGTATGCTTTTTGAGCAGCTACAACTGCATTTCTATATGGTGCTAACAGTTCATCACGGTTATGTGTGAAGTTTTCTGGTGCATTTTCTGCTTTTGCCAATTCAGCTTGTGCTTTCTCAAGTTCAGCTTTATTTGCATTAATATTTTCACTATGTGCTGCCACATATTCGTTAACTCTATCAGCAGTTACAAATTCTGATTGGCTTTCATATGCTTCACGTGAATCATATGGTCCTGGGAGGTTAGCCCCACCATTGTTATCTGCAAATGCTGGCACTACTGCAGAAAATACTGCAAGAGCTGCTACTGTGTCAATAAAACTTTTTTCATTGTTTTATCTCCTCTTTTATTTTTTATTTGATTGTAAAGAGTTTTCTTTACTACCACCAGTATACCACTTAAATAATTGCTGTCAATAATTTTTATCTTATTTTTAAGAAAATTGTGATTCGAATGTGATGTGAAAGTTCTAGAATGAAGTTTGCCACCCTGTTTGCCTAAAAATTAGATGGTTCAACTAGCTTATAGCTAGTCCTCTATTTCATTTAATAAAAGTCTTGAAGCCGTTAGGCATGATAAAACATCTCTATGTGATACTTGTTATTCACCACAAACACAAGAAAAACACTGAGAGGCAAGACAATTATACTGCAAAAGCCAAACATTTGACAATCGATAGCCGTCGCTTAATCGAACGATGGAAAAAGGAAGGGAGATCAAATAGAGAAATTGCCTCTCTACTTGGAAAAGCTCCTTAAACTATCCACACTGAAATCAAGCGTGGGACAGTCCTACAATTTGTTGCAAAGAGGAACTATTGAAAATCACAATAGGCTCATTCGCAGATGGTTAGCTAAGGGAATTAAGAAAACAACTCCTAAGGAAGTCTCATTCATTAAAAATTGGATTAACATCTATCCTAAAAAATGCTTGAATTACAAGTCCCCCAGAGAATTTCTTCTTGCTGGCTAACTTGAACTTTAAATTTGAATTCGAATATGATGCCATTACTTGTGATTGTCTTACAATAACGCCTCAAACTCAGCTATTGTCATACCTAATTGCTCACTCGCAAATTCGGAAGTTAAAACATGTTGGCGAACCATATCTAAGAAGGCAAATAGTTTTCCTTCTTCCCTTCCTTCAGCTTTCCCACGCTCTAAGCCCTTTTCCTCAGCTTGTTCCAAGGCATAGTCCTGAGCCAATAATGCTTGTTCTTCTCGCATACGTAGTTCACTAAACATTTTCCTGTCCTCCTCGGACCAGCTCTTGTAGTCCAGCAGTTGGTCTGCTTGGCTGATGGCTCGCTCGGGTTGTTGGGTAAAGGGCTTGTTGCCGAAAAACTCCAACCATGGTTTGCGAACCTCATCTTTGCTGGTTTCTCTGTATTTTTTTAGTTCTAAGAACGCCATCTTGACCAGATGGTTTTCTTGTCCATTGTTTGTAAGTGTTAAAATCTCACCTGTCGTGTCCTCGCGCATACTAAAGCTATGAAAAGCCAAATCATCTGAGAAGTAATTGCTATCCACAATAGCGATAGCGTATACCGGTGCGATGTGCTTGTAACTCTGGTGTGTATCACCTTCTCGTTGGCGAATTTTTTCTAGATTTTGATTGACTTGACTGCACAAGTAAGCCCACAAACGATTGATGAAAAAATTCTGATGATGAACTTGAATCTCAATAATTACCTGAGTGCCATTGTCCAACTCCGCTAAAACATCTATACTGGTATAGAAATCTTGGGCTGAATAAGGCATGGAAGGCAAGACATGAATATTGCTTCCCTCCAAAATAGTTGCATTTTTGGCTGGTAAGTCCAACATATCGCGGATAAATTGACAAGTGATTTCTGGATTGCTGAAAATTTTCTTAGCAACCAAATCGTTGGTCGGGCTAATGCCCGGATGTCTTAGAATCATCCTTTTCCTCCTTTTATTATACCACAGTTTTAAATCTAGGTTTACTAGATTCTCTGGCTCTATCTATTTATTCGGAAAAGAGATGAAAAAAACCTGAGAATCATCTCAGGCTTAGTCATTAAATCTTTTTCTCAATACCAAAAAGTGGAGAAAGTGGGCGTTTTTCATGGATACGTACGATAGCATCCCCTAGGAGATGAGCAATCGAAATCTGCTCAATCTTATCAATCAAACGCTCTTCTGGCAAATAGATGGTATCCAAAACAACCAATTTCTTAATAGCTGATTTTTGGATATTGTCCATAGCAGGACCAGAAAGAACTGGGTGCGTACAGCTTGCATAGACTTCAACAGCACCAGCTTCCGCAAGGGCATCTGCCGCATGACAAATCGTTCCAGCCGTATCAATCATATCATCAATCAAGATACAAGTCTTGCCTTCGACCTTACCGATGATGTTCATGACCTCACTGGTATTCATCTTATCAACGCTACGACGTTTGTCAATGATAGCAATAGAGGTTTTCAAAAATTCTGCCAACTTACGGGCACGAGTCACCCCTCCATGGTCTGGGCTGACAACCACATAGTCAGAACCAACCATGCCACGACGCTCAAAATAATCCGCAATCAGAGGAGCTCCCATCAAATGATCCACAGGAATATCAAAGAATCCTTGAATCTGCGCAGCATGCAAGTCGATTGTCAATAAACGATCCACTCCAGCTACTTCAAGCATATTTGCGACAAGTTTTGAAGTGATTGGCTCACGCGCTCTCGCCTTTCTATCCTGACGTGCATACCCATAGTAAGGCATGACAACATTGACAGATTCTGCACTCGCACGCTTCAAAGCATCTACCATAATCAAAATTTCAAGCAGATTGTCATTTACAGGCGAACTAGTTGATTGTAGGATAAAGACGTGTTTCCCACGGATTGATTCTTCGATGTTGACCTGAATCTCTCCATCTGAAAATTGGCGAACACTTGATTTCCCCAACTCTATCCCAATCTCCTGCGCCACACGTTTTGCCAATTCTTTGTTAGAAGAAAGGGCAAACAGCTTTAAATCAGAAAAAGACATGATTTCCTCCGGTATATATGTATCGCTTGTGCTTTTCACAAGATTTTTCCATCTACCATTGTAGCGCTTTTTACACTATTTTTCAATCAAAAATAAAAGAAGGGCAGCATATTTGTGCCCTTGCATCATTCTTTTGAAAAGTATTCTAGTTCATCAACCCATCGTTCTTCTCAACAAAGCGATAAGCCTGATAAAAACCATAGAGAGTAATAGCTGTAACCACTGGAATTGCTAAAGGCAACTCTGTCTCCAACTCTACAAAAGGAGAGTTAAATAAGAAGTGAGTTCCCAAGGCTAAAGCCAGGAAAATAAGCCCCTGTTTTTTGCCAACCTTCTGTCCTTTATAAGCTCTGTAAAGTAAGTAAACACCTACTACAGCCAGACCTGAAAAAGTCCAGTGAGAGGCAATTCCTGAGATGATACGCTCTAAAATTCTCGAAATAGTAAAGTCAAATCCCTCTGGCAAATCTGTACGGATATAACCAATATCCTCAATCATTTGGAATCCCAAACCAGAAGCAATCCCTAGTAAAAACAAAGATTTTAATTTTCGCACAGGAACCAAAGCCAAAACAAAAACAAGTGGCAACAATTTCAAGGGTTCTTCTACCAAAGGAGCCACAATAGCACTTTCAAAGGCATTTAAAAATACACTATCTGGGAAAAGAACACCCAGCAAATCATGGATATAGGTATTAGCAAAGCTAGACAACCAGCCTGAGAGGAACATCCCACCCAATAAAGACAAAATCAAGGCCTTCTTTGGCAATTCCCATTTTTTCCCAATATGGAAAAGGAAATAAAGAGCCGGAATCATATAAAAGAGAGCTAGAAAGATAGAAACTCCCATGAGTCCATATTCCGCAGCTGACATAGAACCGTCAGTATAGTAGATGGTTTCATACTGTAAACCAATACATAGCAATAAAATAAAAATAAATAAAATACTGTTTTTCTTCATACACTTTCTTTCTAAATGAAGTATTTATAATTCTACGACTGTCATACTTCCTGTATCCACATCATAAATAGCACCAGAGATAATGACATCGTCTGGTATTAAGGGAGATTCGATAAGGGCTTGCATATCCTCTCGCACACTCTCCTCTATATCTTGGAAGGGCAAGAAGTCCTGGTCTGACACGTCGACACCCAGTTCCTCTTTCAAATACTCCTGAAAAGGACCATTTTCAAAGGTCTGAGCACCACAATCTGTATGGTGCAGCACCACAATCTCTCTTGTCCCCATCTGTTGCTGGGAAATAACTAGCGAACGAATCATGTCCTCAGTCACTCGACCACCTGCATTCCGCAAGATATGAGCATCCCCAAGTGCCAAACCTAGAGCTTGCGCAACGTGCAAACGTGAGTCCATACAGGTCACAATGGCAACTCTTGTTTTGGGTTTAAGTGGCAGATTTAACTGCCCATGTAGGGCAACATAAGCCTGATTGGCTTGCATAAACTGTTCAAAATACGACATGATTCCCTCCTCGAAAATTTGATAGTCAAATATTTCTCCTATCTTATCATTTTTAAGAGGATTTGTCACAGATTAAGCAAAAACCTTTTTCAAAACTTCCTGAATAGTCGTCACCCCGATCACCTGAATACTCTTAGGTGGTTCGATTCCCGTTAAAGAATTTTTTGGTACATAGATTTTTGTAAATCCAAGCTTAGCAGCTTCATTGATGCGTTGCTCGATACGATTCACGCGCCGAATTTCTCCCGTCAAGCCCAGTTCTCCTACAAAACATTCCTGAGGGTTGGTTGGCTTGTCTTTATAGCTTGAAGCAATAGCAACTGCAACTGCCAGGTCAATAGCAGGCTCATCTAATTTAACACCTCCAGCTGATTTAAGATAAGCATCCTGATTTTGCAAGAGAAGCCCTGCCCGTTTTTCCAAAACAGCCATAATCAAGCTAGCACGATTGAAGTCAAGGCCGGTCGTCGTGCGCTTGGCGTTCCCAAACATAGTCGGTGTCACCAAGGCCTGCACTTCAGCAAGAATTGGACGTGTCCCTTCCATAGTTACCACGATGGACGAACCAGTTGCTCCATCCAAACGCTCTTCTAGGAAAACTTGACTCGGATTGAGGACCTCAACCAAGCCGCCCGACTGCATCTCAAAAATTCCAATCTCATTAGTGGAACCAAAACGATTTTTGACTGCCCTCAAAATACGGAAGGTATGGTGGCGCTCCCCTTCAAAGTAAAGCACTGTATCCACCATATGCTCCAACATACGCGGCCCAGCCAAGGTTCCTTCCTTGGTCACATGACCTACGATAAAGATGGCAATGTTATTTGTCTTGGCCAGCTGCATAAGTTCAGCCGTCACCTCACGCACTTGAGAAACAGACCCCTGCACCCCTGAAATCTCAGGAGACATAATAGTCTGAATGGAGTCAATAATGAGGAAGTCTGGTTGGATACGTTCCACTTCTGCTCGTACGCTCTGCATATTGGTCTCTGCATAAAGATAAAACTCGCTATCAATATCACCCAAGCGCTCTGCTCGTAGCTTAATCTGCTGGGCAGACTCCTCCCCACTGACGTAGAGAACAGTCCCCACTTGAGACAACTGGGTTGAGACTTGTAGGAGAAGAGTTGATTTCCCAATTCCAGGATCCCCACCGATGAGGACGAGACTTCCTGGTACCACTCCGCCTCCAAGTACACGGTTGAATTCCTCCATCTCCGTCTTAGTTCGATGGACATTAATAGACGTTACTTCAGCCAGTTTCATGGGCTTGGTTTTTTCACCTGTCAAGGACACACGCGCATTCTTTACCTCGGCAACCTCAATCTCCTCGACAAAAGAAGACCAAGACCCACAGTTAGGGCAACGTCCCAAATATTTAGGGGAATTATACCCACAATTTTGACATACAAATGTCGCTTTTTTCTTTGCGATGATAAACCTCTTTCTATATCTCTAACTCACACTCAATCACTTGGCAAAAATCAATCTTCTCATTTGGCACAAACTGGCGCATGAGCATATTGTGAGTTATCACTATCACTGTCTGATAATCTCGATACTTAGCCATACATTCTATAAACCGAGATTTCATTTCCGTAGCTGTCTCATATTGAATAGGACTATTAGGAAGCAACTCCCCCTTGTTTCCTAGAAACATAGTACGAGCTTTTTCAAAATTATCTGTTCCACTTTCATAGACCTGCCATTCATGTAATAATGGTTCCACTCTCAAAGGAAGTCTCGTAGAACAAACCACATAAGAAGCCGTTTCTAAAGCTCTTGTGACTGCAGAAGATATGATTATTTCTGCTGAAGAGAGTAAAGGGTTGGTGCTCAGTTCCTGAGCTTGCTGCCGTCCCTCTTCAGACAAGGGTGCCAAATCTATCCCAAATCCCGTATAAGAACGCTCCTCTAACTCACAATAATCTGGCTCCCCGTGACGTACAAAGATAATCTTCATCCTAGTTCCCTGTCGAACCAAAACCACCAGTCCGCACGCCATCAGCCGCATCTCCATCTGCAATTAAGAAAGGAGCAAAGACAGCCTGGACAACACGTTCCCCAACTTCAAGAACAACCTCTTGGTCTGTTATATTTTTCATCTGTGCAAAAATATGCCCTTCATTTCCAGGATTTCCATAATAATCCCCATCAATGACCCCAACTGAATTAATCAAAACCAAACCCTTCTTACGAGGGTTTGAAGAGCGATCATAGAGATAGAGAACCTCAGTCGGTTGCATATAAGCCTTAACCCCTGTCGGAACCAAGATAATCTCTCCTGGAGCGATAACTGTGCGCACAGCAACCTTTAAGTCGTAACCAGCCGCATGCGCTGTCTCACGCTTGGGCAATAAACTTTCATCTGTAAAAGTAGAAACCAATTCAAAACCACGAATTTTCATCATCTTCTCTTTTCTATTATCATTTATTCTAGATTATTCTATCTTATTTATTCGGAAAAAGCACGAAAAAAAAGAGCACACAATTCAAATCGCTTAGGGCTGCTGGATTCCTCCCCTGACCCGCTTCACGCAGAACTGTTGCTCCATTATTTATTATATCACATTCCTGTTCATTTTAAAAGCAAAATTATTTTTTCCGTCTATTTCTAAAAAAATCCTGCATAATAGCTACGCATTCATCTTCCAAAATTCCCGTTTCAACATCCACACGATGGTTGAGACGCTCATCTGTCAAGATATCGTACAAACTCCCAGCAGCACCAAATTTCTGGTTTTTAGCCCCATAGACTACGTTTGGAATGCGGGCGAGTCCAATCGCTCCACTACACATGACACAAGGCTCAATGGTCACAAAAAGCGTACAATCCAGCAAGCGCCAGCTCTCCTCACTCAGATTCGCATTCTCTATAGCCATAATTTCCGCATGCATAACCGCTCGTTGCAGTTCCTCACGCGCATTATGCCCACGGCCAATGATTTCTCCGTCCTTGACAATCACACAACCAATTGGAATTTCATCGTGTTCAAGAGCAATCTCAGCCTCTCTCAAAGCCTCTCTCATAAAGACTTCTTTTTCTTTAAGCGTATAATTCATCAATTTCCCTTTTTCTACTTGTCGATTTTATTATTATATCATGAATCCCAAGACAAAAAAAGCCACCGAATGCGGTGACTTTATAGGGAGATTATTATGAAAAAGAAAAGTTTAGGATATTTGTTACAACAAGTTAGGAGGTCTTCTTGTAACTGTCTATAGTATACCTGACCTATCTTAAACAAATCTTAAAAATCTCTTAGGACCAAACACTTTCTAAAATATTTGTTTGTTCACGACCAGGACCTACTGAGAAAGTAGAAATACGAACGCCAACCAATTCACTCACACGACGAACATAGTTACGCGCATTCTCAGGAAGATCTTCCAAATTACGAACTCCAGTAATATCTTCTGACCAACCTGGCAACTCTTCATAGATAGGCTTGCAACGTTTCAATTGCTCAAGACTAGCTGGATAGTAGTCAATACGTTGACCATCAAGATCATAGGCAACACAGATCTTCACTGTATCTAAACCACTCAAAACATCGATAGAGTTCAATGAAAGATTAGTGATACCAGAAACACGGCGACTATGACGCATCACAACTGAATCAAACCAACCCACACGACGTGGACGACCAGTTGTTGTACCATATTCATGACCTACTTCACGGATACGTTCCCCTACTTCATCAAACAACTCAGTTGGGAAAGGACCGTCTCCTACACGACTCGTATAGGCTTTACATACACCTACAACCTTATCAATCTTACTTGGACCAACACCAGAACCAATTGTCACACCACCAGCCACAGGGTTTGAAGAAGTAACAAATGGATAGGTACCTTGGTCGATATCTAGCATAACACCTTGTGCACCTTCAAAAAGCACACGTTTACCATTATCAAGCGCATCGTTCAAGATTACAGATGTATCTGTCACATATTTCTTGATTTGTTGACCATATTCGTAATACTCTTCAAAAATATCATCGAAAGCAATCGCCTTACTGTCATACAATTTTTCAAAGAGACGATTCTTTTCAGCAAGGTTACGTTCTAAACGCTCACGGAAAATATCTTTATCCAAAAGATCTGCGATACGAATCCCAACACGAGCAGCCTTGTCCATATAAGCTGGACCGATACCCTTGATAGTAGTACCAATCTTATTTTCACCCTTAGCTTCTTCTTGCAGACGGTCTAACTCGATGTGGTAAGGCAAAATGACATGCGCACGATCAGAAATACGCAAGTTATCAGTTGTTACACCTTCCTCATGAAGATAGCTCAATTCTTTTACAAGAGATTTAGGATTTACAACCATACCATTCCCAATAACAGAGATTTTTTCAGGGAAGAAAATCCCAGATGGAATCAAGTGCAACTTAAATTTCTTTCCATCAATCACAATCGTGTGACCTGCATTATCACCACCTTGGTAACGTGCAATCACCTCTGCATTCGCTGAAAGGAAGTCTGTAATCTTCCCTTTACCTTCATCACCCCATTGGGTACCTACAACAACAACTGAAGTCATAATCTTGTCTGAGCCCTCAGGCTCTTCCTTTCTCACATACATGGCAGGACTCTCACCTGCAATTATATCTTACAATTTATTATAAGAAAAAATCGCCTTTTTATCAAGAAGAAACAATAGAAAGATTTGCTATTTCCAACTATTAAAAAATGATTTAGAAAAATTACCAGCTATTTATTGTTATATTACCGTGAAAAAGTAAGTTTGTTCGGAAATTTACTAAAATTACCTCAACAAGAAATAAACCCCCGATTCATTATCATCTTTTCAAGATACAAACGATAAGCAACACGGTAATGGTAAACGATAAAATCCCTACGACACCCAATACCATATCTCACTAAATAATAAATTAAAAATTTAAAATGAAAATGTTCCCAATCAAAATTATCACCAAATACAGTACCATACTCTTCTTCAATATTTCTATAAAAATCCGCCATCTGCTCATAAATTTTTTGTAGCATAAATATATACTCCTTTTCTTTTTTATGACCTTATTCTAACAAAAAATTTTAATCATATATTATCAATTCCTGAATTGTCAAAATACAAATCTCAACAAGATAACAAATAAGAAAAGTTGACAGGATAGGAAGAAATTTACTACCTAAATTAGACTATTATAAAGACCTTATTAACTGCTTTACACTCAAATATTTTTAAAAAGCAACCTTGTCCATTGTCTGCTGACAGTGGACTTTAAAACACTTTTTTCCAGTCCTTGAATAACTTCTTGAAGCTTACCAATGACAGCTTCCAATGTTTGGAAAGACTTATTTTTAAAACCTCGTTTTCGAATTTCTTTCCAGACTTGTTCAATAGGGTTCATTTCTGGTGTATAAGGCGGGATAAAAGCCAACTCAATATTACTTGGGATCTCTAAGCTACTTGAGTTATGACATATATCATTATCCATGACAAGTAACATATAGTCATCTGGATAAGCTTGTGAA
>NZ_AJJL01000011.1 GCF_000257905.1 Streptococcus mitis SK579 | reverse complement strand
CCCACTACAAATATTATAGAGCCAGTTTTATTGGCTTTCTTCTTTTTGAAGCACAAGATTTCGAAAATACTGTGTTTGGTATTGTCTTGATTATTGCAGGGATTATTGCTCAGACCTATAAGGTTGAACAGGTCAATTCCTTCTACATTGGTATTCTCTGTGCTTTGGTTTGTGCTATTGCATGGGGAAGTGAGAGTGTTCTTAGCTCTTTTGCTATGGAAAGTGAACTGAGTGAAATCGAAGCCCTCTTGATTCGTCAAGTGACTTCATTCTTATCTTATCTTGTGATTGTGCTCTTCTCTCATCAGTCATTTGCAGAAGTGGCCAATGGACAATTGCTAGGTCTCATGATTGTCTTTGCTGCCTTTGATATGATTTCCTACTTGGCTTATTATATCGCTATCAATCGCTTGCAACCAGCCAAGGCTACAGGTTTGAACGTGAGTTATGTAGTTTGGACAGTCTTGTTTGCAGTTGTTTTCTTGGGTGCACCGCTAGATATGCTGACAATTATTACGTCACTTGTCGTCATTGCTGGAGTTTATATTATTATTAAAGAATAAAGGAGATTCGTGTGAAAGCCATTATCTTAGCAGCGGGATTGGGAACTCGCTTGCGTCCTATGACTGAAAATACCCCTAAAGCCTTGGTTCAGGTTAATCAAAAACCCTTGATTGAATACCAAATTGAGTTTCTAAAAGAAAAAGGTATCCATGACATCATCATCATTGTTGGTTACCTTAAAGAACAATTCGATTATTTAAAAGAGAAATACGGTGTTCGCCTCGTTTTCAATGATAAATACGCTGACTACAATAACTTTTACTCTCTCTATCTTGTAAAAGAAGAATTAGCTAACAGTTATGTTATCGATGCTGACAATTATCTCTTTAAAAATATGTTCCGCAATGATTTGACACGTTCTACTTATTTTAGTGTTTATCGTGAAGATTGTACCAACGAATGGTTCTTGGTCTATGGAGATGACTACAAGGTCCAAGACATTATTGTTGATAGCAAAGCTGGTCGTATTCTTAGTGGGGTATCCTTCTGGGATTCTCCAACAGCAGCAAAAATTGTTAGCTTTATTGACAAGGCCTATGCAAGTGGTGAATTTGTCGATCTCTATTGGGACAATATGGTTAAGGATAATATCAAAGAGCTAGATGTCTATGTTGAAGAATTAGAAGGCAACAGCATCTATGAGATCGATAGTGTCCAAGACTATCATAAATTAGAAGAAATTCTTAAAAACGAAAATTAAAGATTCCAACATCTGGCTGAAATAGTCGGATGTTTTTTGATTTTTTACGAATAGAATAGATGAGTAGAAAAAGAAATGGAGATATTTATGAAAATCACAAACTATGAAATCTATAAGTTAAAAAAATCAGGTTTGACCAATCAACAGATTTTGAACGTTCTAGAATACGGTGAAAATGTCGATCAGGAACTTTTATTGGGTGATATTGCAGATATATCAGGTTGCAGAAATCCAGCTGTTTTTATGGAACGTTATTTTCAGATAGACGATGCGCATTTGGAGAAAGAATTTCAAAAATTTCCATCTTTCTCTATTTTAGATGACTGTTACCCTTGGGATTTGAGTGAAATATATGATGCGCCTGTACTTTTATTTTACAAGGGAAATCTTGACCTCTTGAAATTCCCGAAGGTAGCAGTCGTGGGCAGTCGTGCTTGTAGCAAACAGGGAGCTAAGTCAGTTGAAAAAGTCATTCAATGCTTGGAAAATGAACTGGTTATCGTCAGTGGATTAGCCAAGGGGATTGATACAGCAGCTCATATGGCAGCTCTGCAGAATGGTGGAAAAACCATTGCAGTGATTGGAACAGGTCTGGATGTGTTTTATCCTAAAGCAAATAAACGCTTGCAAGACTACATCGGCAATGACCATCTGGTTCTTAGTGAATATGGACCTGGCGAACAACCTCTGAAATTTCATTTTCCTGCCCGTAATCGCATCATTGCTGGACTTTGTCGTGGTGTGATTGTAGCAGAGGCTAAGATGCGCTCAGGTAGCCTTATTACCTGTGAGCGAGCAATGGAAGAAGGACGTGACGTCTTTGCTATTCCTGGTAGTATTTTAGATGGACTATCAGATGGTTGCCATCATTTGATTCAGGAAGGTGCAAAATTGGTCACCAGTGGGAAGGATGTTCTTGCGGAATTTGAATTTTAATACTCTTCGAAAACCTCTTCAAACCACGTCAGCTTCCATCTGCAACCTCAAAACAGTGTTTTGAGCAGCCTGCGGCTAGCTTCCTAGTTTGTTCTTTGATTTTCATTGAGTATAAGAAGAAAGTCCGCTTACTAGACAAACTTTTCTTCTATTATAGTAGCTAAGTCTTGACAGGGTTCAAAAAATGGTTTACACTTTATAAAGTTTATTACTTTGAAAAGGTGTGATACTGTGGCTACGGCAACAAAAAAGAAAAAATCAACAGTTAAAAAAAATCTAGTAATCGTGGAGTCGCCTGCTAAGGCCAAGACGATTGAAAAATATCTAGGCAGAAACTACAAGGTTTTAGCCAGTGTCGGGCATATCCGTGACTTGAAGAAATCCAGTATGTCAGTCGATATTGAAAATAATTATGAACCGCAATATATCAATATCAGAGGAAAAGGTCCTCTTATCAATGACTTGAAAAAAGAAGCCAAAAAAGCTAATAAAGTCTTTCTGGCGAGTGACCCGGACCGTGAAGGAGAAGCGATTTCTTGGCATTTGGCTCATATTCTCAACTTGGATGAAAATGATGCCAACCGTGTGGTCTTTAATGAAATCACCAAGGATGCGGTCAAAAATGCTTTTAAAGAACCACGCAAGATTGATATGGACTTGGTCGATGCCCAACAGGCTCGTCGTGTCCTAGACCGCTTGGTAGGATATTCGATTTCGCCTATTTTGTGGAAGAAGGTTAAGAAGGGCTTGTCAGCAGGTCGTGTTCAGTCTATTGCGCTTAAGTTAATCATTGATCGTGAGAATGAAATCAATGCCTTCCAGCCAGAAGAATACTGGACAATTGATGGTGTCTTTAAAAAGGGAACCAAGCAATTCCAGGCTTCCTTCTATGGAGTAGATGGTAAAAAGATGAAACTGACTAGCAATGATGAGGTCAAGGAAGTCTTGTCTCGTCTGACTAGCAAAGATTTTTCAGTGGATCAGGTGGATAAGAAAGAGCGCAAACGCAATGCTCCATTACCCTATACCACTTCATCTATGCAGATGGATGCTGCTAATAAAATCAATTTCCGTACTCGAAAGACCATGATGGTTGCCCAACAGCTCTATGAAGGGATTAATATCGGTTCTGGTGTCCAAGGTTTGATTACCTATATGCGTACCGATTCAACTCGTATCAGTCCAGTAGCGCAGAACGAAGCAGCAAGCTTCATTAGTAACCGTTTTGGTAGCAAGTATTCTAAGCATGGTAGCAAGGTCAAAAATGCTTCAGGAGCTCAGGATGCCCATGAGGCTATTCGTCCTTCAAGTGTCTTTAATACACCGGAAAGCATCGCTAAGTATCTGGACAAGGATCAGCTCAAGCTTTATACTCTTATTTGGAATCGTTTTGTAGCGAGTCAGATGACAGCTGCTGTCTTTGATACCATGGCTGTTAAATTGTCTCAAAATGGGGTTCAATTTGCTGCCAATGGTAGTCAGGTTAAGTTTGATGGTTATCTTGCCATTTATAATGATTCTGATAAGAATAAGATGTTACCAGATATGGCTGTTGGAGATGTGCTTAAGCAGGTGAATAGCAAACCAGAGCAACATTTCACTCAACCGCCTGCTCGTTATTCTGAAGCGACACTGATCAAGACCTTGGAGGAAAATGGGGTTGGACGTCCGTCAACCTACGCGCCAACCATTGAAACCATTCAGAAACGTTATTATGTTCGCCTTGCAGCCAAACGTTTTGAACCAACAGAGTTGGGAGAAATTGTTAACAAGCTCATCGTTGAATATTTCCCAGATATCGTAAACGTGACCTTTACAGCGGAAATGGAAGGCAAACTGGATGACGTCGAAGTCGGAAAAGAGCAGTGGCAACGTGTCATTGATGCCTTTTACAAACCATTCTCTAAAGAGGTCTCCAAGGCTGAAGAAGAAATGGAAAAAATCCAGATCAAGGATGAACCAGCTGGATTTGACTGTGAAGTGTGTGGCAGTCCAATGGTCATTAAACTTGGTCGTTTTGGTAAGTTCTACGCTTGTAGCAATTTCCCAGATTGCCGTCATACCCAAGCAATTGTGAAAGAGATTGGTGTTGAGTGTCCAAGTTGTCATCAGGGACAAATCATTGAGCGTAAAACCAAACGTAATCGTCTCTTCTATGGTTGCAATCGCTATCCAGACTGTGAATTTACCTCTTGGGATAAGCCTGTTGGTCGTGACTGTCCAAAATGTGGCAACTTCCTCATGGAGAAAAAAGTCCGTGGTGGTGGTAAGCAGGTTGTTTGTAGCAAGGGTGACTACGAGGAAGAAAAGATTAAATAAGAGGAGAGTCCTGAAGGTGAATTTCAGGCTCTTTTGGGTTAGAACTTGACAAAATTCATCATTGTATGCGAAACTAGAAGAAGATTATTTTATACTCAATGAAAATCAAAGAGCAAACTAGGAAACTAGCCGCAGGCTGTACTTGGGTACGTCAAGGCGACGTTGACGCGGTTTGAATTTGATTTTCGAAGAGTATTAACTAGGAGAAGTTATGCGTATTGTTTATCTTATAATTGGTTTTTTATCACTGGCCTTGGCTATTGTTGGGGTTGTTTTACCTTTGTTACCTACAACACCTTTTCTTTTACTATCTATTGCTTGTTTCTCCAGAAGTTCCAAGCGTTTCGAAGATTGGCTTTATCATACCAAGCTCTATCAGGCATATGTAGCTGATTTTCGCGAGACTAAGTCTATTGCGCGTGAACGAAAGAAAAAAATCATCGTATCTATCTACATCTTGATGGGAATTTCTATTTATTTTGCCCCTCTCTTACCAGTCAAAATCGGTCTGGGAGCTTTGACCATCTTTATCACCTATTATCTCTTCAAGGTCATTCCAGACAAAGAATAAAAAATAGTATCTGTTTTCCTTGATATAAATGAAAGCATATTCACAATAATATGATATAATAAATTTAAAGTAATCTTCAAGGAGAATCAAATGATTTACGAATTTTGTGCTGAAAATGTGACCTTGCTTGAAAAAGCGATGCAGGCTGGAGCTCGTCGAATCGAACTTTGTGACAATCTAGCAGTTGGTGGGACAACTCCCAGCTATGGAGTGACCAAGGCAGCGGTTGAATTGGCAGCTAACTACGATACGACCATCATGACCATGATTCGTCCACGTGGTGGCGACTTTGTCTATAATGACCTAGAAATTACTATTATGCTAGAAGACATTCGGTTGACTGCTCAGGCTGGAAGTCAAGGGGTTGTATTTGGGGCTTTAACTGCTGATAAAAAGTTGGATAAGCCTAATCTTGAAAAGTTAATTACTGCATCAAAAGGAATGGAAATTGTCTTTCACATGGCCTTTGATGAATTGAGTGATGATGATCAACTGGAAGCTATTGACTGGCTCAGTCAAGCTGGAGTCACTCGTATCCTAACTCGTGCTGGTGTGTCTGGCGACTCCTTAGAAAAACGTTTTGCTCACTATCACAGAATTTTGGAGCATGCTAAAGGTAAGATTGAAATTCTACCAGGTGGAGGGATTGACCTTGACAACCGTCAAACCTTTATCGACCAGCTAGGAGTGACACAACTACATGGTACTAAGGTTGTCTTTTAAAAAATAGAAAGGAACTGCTAGCTTTGGGTAGCAGTTTTCACTTATGTTTGAAATTTTTAAATCCTATCAATTTAATCAAGAAAAAGCTCATGCTTATGGTTTTGTAGAAAATAGGGAAGTCTGGACCTATAGTTGCCAAATTTTGCAGGGTGACTTTATCATGACAGTCTCCATCACTGTTGATAATGTGAGTTTTCAGGTCTTTGATCAGGAAATGGGCGACCTCTATCCTCAAGTTCATATGGAAAGTATGACAGGAAGTTTTGTTGCAAGTGTCCGTAAGGCTTGTCTGGAGATTCTCTACCAGATTCGGAAGGCTTGTTTTGAGGTACAGGATTATATCTGTCCTCAGACTAAGAGTATCATGGATCAAGTTCAGGAAAAGTATGGTAATCAGTTGGAGTACTTGTGGGAGAAATCGCCTGATACGGCAGTCTTAAGACATGAAGGGAACCAAAAGTGGTATGCCGTCTTGATGAAAATCTCTTGGGATAAGTTGGAAAAGGGAAGAGAAGGTCAAGTGGAAGCAGTCAATCTCAAACATGACCAAGTAGCTGATTTGCTTTCAAAAAAGGGCATTTATCCAGCTTTTCATATGAATAAACGCTACTGGATTAGTGTGGCGCTTGATGATACTTTATCAGATGAAGAAGTACTGGAATTGATAGAAAGAAGCTGGAACTTAACCTCTAAAAAATGAAACATTTCAATAATTTTCAAGAACTTTCAATTAGCAAAATATTCTATACTGAAGAAATTTTCAGAAAATATTGGATTTTTTCTTGACAACTACTTTTGCCTATGCTAAAATACTAAACAAGATATCAAACGAAGGAGAAAGTCAAACATGAAAACAGCTAAGTTTAATCAATTTGCTTTGTTGTTGAGGTACTCGGGCTAGTGCAAAATGCATTAGTCCTGTTTGGCTTACCAAGCGGGAGTAAATCAACATCTCGCTTGGGTTTCTGAGCGAGATGTTTTTTTAAAACCACATTTGGAAAAGGGGAAATCTTATGCGAACAGTTGAATTTCTAGATACCAGCCTTCGGGATGGAGAGCAGACGCCGGGTGTTAACTTTTCAATCAAAGAAAAAATTGCCATTGCAAGACAGCTGGAGAAATGGGGTATTTCAGCCATTGAAGCCGGTTTTCCGGCGGCCAGTCCTGATTCATTCACAGCAGTGCAGGAAATCGCCAAGGTCTTGAAGAAAACAGCGGTGACTGGTTTGGCTCGCTCTGTCAAGTCTGATATTGATGCTTGTTATGAAGCCCTCAAGGATGCCAAGTATCCACAGGTTCACGTTTTTATTGCTACCAGTCCAATTCACCGAAAGTATAAGCTAAATAAGAGCAAGGAAGAGATTCTAGAAGCTATTAAGGAGCATGTTTCCTATGCCCGTTCTAAGTTTGAAGTGGTCGAATTTTCTCCTGAGGATGCGACTAGAACAGAGTTGGATTTCCTCTTGCAAGTTGTTCAAACAGCGGTAGATGCAGGTGCGACTTATATCAATATTCCTGATACAGTTGGTTTTACCACACCAGAAGAATACGGGGCTATTTTTAAATACTTGATTGAGAATGTTAAGACGGATCGTCAGATTATCTATTCGCCTCACTGTCACGATGACCTTGGCATGGCAGTAGCTAATAGCCTTGCTGCCGTCAAGAATGGGGCAGGCCGTGTCGAAGGGACTATCAACGGTATTGGGGAGCGAGCTGGAAATGCTGCTTTGGAAGAAATTGCAGTAGCCCTCAATATTCGCCAAGATTATTATCAAGCAGAGAGCAGTATTGTCCTAAATGAGACCATCAATACGTCAGAAATGGTTTCTCGCTTCTCAGGTATTCCAGTTCCTAAAAACAAGGCCGTCGTTGGTGGCAATGCCTTCTCTCACGAATCTGGTATTCATCAAGACGGAGTCCTTAAAAATCCTCTTACTTATGAGATCATCACCCCTGAATTGGTCGGTGTCAAGAGTAACAGTCTTCCGCTTGGAAAATTATCAGGTCGTCATGCCTTTGTAGAAAAACTGAGAGACTTAGCCCTAGATTTTACAGATGAGGATATCAAGCCACTCTTTGCTAAGTTCAAGGCATTGGCCGACAAGAAACAAGAAATCACAGATGCAGATATTCGTGCTCTGGTAGCTGGAACCATGGTTGAAAATCCAGAAGGATTCCACTTTGATGATTTACAACTTCAAACTCATGCAGATAATGATATTGAAGCGCTCGTAAGCCTAGTCAATATGGATGATGAGAAAGTTGAATTTAATGCGACAGGGCAAGGTTCCGTTGAAGCAATCTTTAACGCTATCGATAAGTTCTTTAACCAATCCGTCCGCTTGGTGTCCTATACTATTGACGCTGTGACAGATGGAATTGATGCCCAGGCTCGGGTCTTGGTCACTGTTGAAAATAGAGATACAGAAACCATCTTTAACGCAGCAGGTCTGGATTTCGATGTGTTGAAGGCTTCTGCTATTGCCTATATCAATGCTAATACTTTTGTTCAAAAAGAGAATGCTGGTGAGATGGGACGCAGTGTTTCCTATCGTGACATGCCTAGTGTGTAAAGGAGAATGCTATGACAAAAAAAATAGTAGCTCTAGCAGGGGATGAAATTGGCCCAGAAATCATGGAGGCTGGTTTAGAGGTTCTGGAGGCTCTAGCTAAAAAAACAGGTTTTGACTATGAGATTGACAGACGACCCTTCGGAGGTGCAGGTATCGATGCTACAGGGCATCCCTTACCTGATGAAACCCTCAAGGTATGTCGTGAAGCAGATGCCATTCTCCTAGCGGCTATCGGAAGTCCTCAGTATGATGGAGCATCGGTTAGGCCTGAACAAGGCTTGCTGGCTCTGCGTAAGGAACTCAATCTTTACGCTAATATTCGCCCTGTAAAAATCTTTGACAGTCTTAAGCATCTGTCACCACTCAAACTGGAACGAATTGTTGGTGTGGACTTTGTTGTGGTACGGGAGTTGACTGGCGGGATTTACTTTGGAGATCATATTCTTGAAGAGCGCAAAGCGCGTGATATCAACGACTACAGCTATGAGGAAGTGGAGCGGATTATTCGCAAGGCCTTTGAAATCGCAAGAAGTCGGAGAAAAATTGTTACCAGCATCGATAAGCAAAATGTTCTAGCGACCTCAAAACTCTGGCGGAAAGTAGCTGAGGAGGTTGCACAGGATTTCCCAGATGTGACCTTGGAACACCAGCTGGTGGATTCAGCTGCTATGCTTATGATTACCAATCCTGCCAAGTTTGATGTCATCGTGACGGAGAATCTTTTCGGAGATATTCTATCTGATGAATCAAGCGTTCTATCTGGTACACTTGGGGTTATGCCATCAGCCAGTCATTCTGAAAATGGACCAAGTCTCTATGAACCTATTCACGGTTCAGCGCCTGATATTGCAGGCCAAGGAATTGCCAATCCTATCTCCATGATATTATCTGTTGCTATGATGTTGAGAGATAGTTTCGGACGTTATGAGGATGCAGAGCGTATCGAGTGTGCTGTTGAGGCAAGTTTGGCAGCTGGCATTTTAACAAGAGATATAGGAGGACAGGCTTCGACCAAGGAAATGACAGAAGCCATTATTGCAAGGTTATGAAGTTAGATGAAAAAATTACTCTAGTCCTTTTGATTTGGAATGTCATCATTTTCTTGATTTATGGCATTGACAAATCCAAGGCAAGGAGAAGAACTTGGCGTATCCCAGAGAAAATCTTACTCATTTTAGCTCTTTCTTGTGGTGGTTTTGGTGCTTGGTTAGCAGGAATCAGCTTTCACCACAAGACTCGAAAATGGTACTTTAAAACAGTTTGGTTTCTTGGGATGGTGACCACACTATTAGCCTTATATGTTATTTGGAGGTAATGGATGGCAGGAAAATCGATTTTTGATAAATTATGGGACCGTCATGTCATCACAGGAGAAGAGGGGCAACCCCAGCTCATGTATGTGGATCAGCACTACATCCACGAGGTGACCAGTCCTCAGGCTTTTCAAGGACTGCGAGACGCAGGACGAAGATTGAGACGACCAGACTTGACATTTGGAACTTTTGACCACAATGTCCCGACGGTCAATATCTACGATATTAGAGATGTCATTTCCAAGGCTCAAATTGATAAGCTAGCTGAAAATGTTGAGGAGTTTGGGATTGAACATGCGGCCCACGGTTCCGAAAAGCAAGGAATCGTTCATATGGTGGGGCCAGAGACAGGACGGACCCAACCAGGAAAATTCATCGTCTGTGGAGACAGCCATACGGCAACTCACGGAGCTTTTGGAGCAATCGCCTTTGGAATTGGAACCAGTGAGGTCGAACATGTCTTTGCGACACAGACCCTCTGGCAGGTCAAACCTAAGAAAATGTTGGTTGAATTCACTGGTGTTCCTCAAAAGGGAGTCTATTCCAAGGACTTCATTTTAGCCTTGATTGCAAAGTACGGCGTTGCTTGCGGCGTTGGCTATGTGGTGGAATATCGGGGACAAGCGATTGATGCACTGAGCATGGAAGAGCGAATGACCATCTGCAACATGTCCATCGAGTTTGGTTCTAAGATGGGAATCATGAATCCGGACCAAACCACCTATGATTATATAAAAGGACGGGAATGTGTTCCAGAGAACTTTGAAGAGGCAGTGGCAGATTGGAAAACAATTGTCAGTGATGAGGATGCCGTTTATGATAAGGTTATCCAGATGGATGTCTCAGACTTGGCTCCCATGGTGACCTGGGGGACCAATCCTGCTATGGGTGTTGACTTTGACAGTAGCTTCCCAGAAATTAAGGATATGAATGATGAGCGAGCCTACAACTACATGAACTTGGAACCAGGTCAAAAGCCAGCAGATATTGAACTGGGCTATATCTTTATCGGTTCTTGTACCAATGCTCGTCTCAGCGACTTGCAACTTGCTGCGCGATTTGTCAAAGGGAAGAAAATTGCTCCCAACTTAACGGCTATCGTAGTCCCAGGCTCTCGTCCTGTCAAACGAGCTGCTGAGAAGTTGGGCTTGGATAAAGTTTTCTTAGATGCTGGATTTGAGTGGAGAGACCCAGGTTGCTCTATGTGCCTAGGGATGAATCCTGACAAGGTACCCGATGGTATCCACTGCGCTTCAACCAGCAACCGTAACTTTGAAGACAGACAAGGCTTTGGTGCTAAGACTCATCTTTGCAGTCCAGCTATGGCAGCTGCGGCAGCTATCGCAGGGCGCTTTGTAGATGTTCGGCAGATGCCAGAAGCCCAGTAAGGAGAGGATATGGAGAAATTTACAGTTTATACGGGAACGACCGTTCCTCTCATGAATGATAACATCGACACCGACCAAATCCTACCCAAGCAGTTTCTCAAGTTGATTGATAAGAAAGGCTTTGGTAAGTACCTTATGTATGCATGGCGTTATCTAGATGACAAGTATACTGAGGATCCAGACTTTGTCTTTAACCGACCTGAATACCGCAAAGCCAGTATCCTCATCTCAGGGGATAACTTTGGGGCAGGTTCTTCGAGGGAACACGCTGCTTGGGCTCTAGCAGACTACGGTTTTAAGGTCGTGATTGCAGGATCTTTTGGTGACATTCATTACAATAATGAACTCAATAATGGTATGTTGCCTATTGTTCAGCCCAGAGAGGTTAGAGAAAAGTTAGCCCAGCTTAAACCAACCGATCAGGTAACTGTGGACTTGGAACAACAGAAAATCATCTCACCAGTCGGAGAATTCACTTTTGAAATTGATAGCGAATGGAAACACAAAATCTTAAATGGTTTGGATGATATCGGCATTACCTTGCAGTATGAAGATTTGATTGCTGCTTATGAAAAACAACGACCAGCCTACTGGAAGGATTAGAATAAATATAGAAAAGGAAATAGAACTATGACAAAACACATTCAATGGAACGGAACACTTTCACAAGAAGGCTATGATATTTTAAAAGGTGAGGGTGGATGTATCGTTTGCCCTACTAAAGTTGGTTACATTATCATGACTAGCGATAAGGCAGGACTTGAACGTAAGTTCGCAGCCAAAGAACGTAATCGTAACAAACCAGGTGTCGTTCTCTGTGGTAGCATGGATGAGCTTCGCGCCTTAGCACAACTCAACCCAGAAATTGAAGCCTTCTACCAAAAACATTGGGATGAAGATATTCTTCTTGGTTGTATCCTTCCATGGAAACCAGAAGCTTTTGAAAAACTCAAAGCATACGGTGATGGCCGTGAAGAACTTATGACTGACGTGCGTGCTACTAGCTGTTTTGTTATCAAATTCGGGAAAGCTGGTGAACAATTGGCTGCCAAACATTGGGAAGAAGGCAAGATGGTCTACGCCTCATCTGCAAACCCATCTGGAAAAGGAAATCGTGGTAAGGTAGAAGGAATCGGAGAACGTATCGAAGGAGCAGTGGACCTTGTCATTGAAGCAGACGACTACGTGGCATCTATCCAACCTGACAAAACGATTGAAACTCGCTACGAGCAAGGTGTGATGGTTTCTATGGTTGATAAAGATGGCAAATTGATTCCAGAACAAGGAGGAGCACGTTCAACTTCACCAGCACCAGTTGTGATTCGTAAAGGGCTTGACATTGATAAAATCATGATGCACCTGTCAGATACCTTTAACTCATGGGACTACCGCCAGGGAGAGTATTATTAGAATGTAGGAAGTGGGGAGAAAATAATCTCTCCTCTTTCTTTTGTTTTTGATACGAGTAAAATCCGAACAATATAATTCAATTTATAAAATTATTTGACAAAAACTGTACTTTAGTTTATAATAAATTAAGGAAACGTCGGAAAAGGCGTAGTGATGCGAGAGCATAGGTAGGTCATTACAAAAGAAACGAGACATTGATATGTTAAATGAATTTCCAATTTTTGATTACGAAGATATTCAATTGATTCCAAATAAATGTGTCATTAAAAGCCGTGCAGAAGCGGATACAAGCGTCACTCTAGGAAATCACACCTTTAAACTACCTGTTGTGCCAGCTAATATGCAGACGATTTTGGATGAAAATGTAGCAGAGCAACTGGCTAAAGGTGGTTACTTCTACATTATGCACCGTTTTGATGAAGCAGGACGCATTCCTTTTATTAAACGCATGCACGAACAAGGTCTCATTGCTTCTATATCTGTCGGTGTTAAAGACTATGAGTATGATTTTGTTAGCCAGCTCAAGGCTGATGCTCCAGAATACATCACGATTGATATTGCTCATGGTCATGCAGATAGCGTGATTTCTATGATTCAACACATCAAGAAAGAATTGCCAGATACTTTTGTTATTGCTGGAAATGTGGGAACACCAGAAGCAGTTCGCGAGTTGGAAAATGCGGGTGCGGATGCGACTAAGGTTGGAATCGGTCCTGGTAAGGTTTGTATCACCAAGGTCAAGACTGGTTTTGGTACAGGTGGTTGGCAGTTGGCTGCCCTACGCTGGTGTGCTAAGGCTGCGCGTAAACCGATTATCGCTGATGGAGGGATTCGTACTCATGGTGATATTGCCAAGTCTATTCGTTTCGGTGCCAGCATGGTCATGATTGGTTCCCTCTTTGCAGGACATATCGAAAGTCCAGGGAAAACGATTGAAGTCGATGGTGAACAGTTCAAAGAATACTACGGTTCAGCTTCACAATATCAAAAAGGTGCTTATAAAAATGTGGAAGGTAAACGCATCTTGCTTCCTGCCAAAGGTCATCTTCAAGACACTTTAACCGAGATGGAACAAGACCTTCAAAGTGCTATTTCCTATGCAGGTGGACGTCAGGTTGCTGACCTTAAACACGTTGATTATGTTATCGTGAAAAACTCAATCTGGAATGGGGATGCTTCCCACTAAGACGGGCTATCTGTCTAGAAAAAAAACTTGTTATTAGAGCAAATTTCTGTTATAATAAAACAAGTTTCCACCCTTAGTGTAATGGATATCACGTAAGATTCCGGTTCTTGAGATGGGGGTTCGATTCCCTCAGGGTGGATGTAAACATCCTAAGAAAGCCTTTAGTAGGGCTTTTTTTTATTCTGTCCCAAGTTTAACCCTAAAACTGAAAATCTCATTTTAAAGAATGCCCAAATGCTTTCCACTCCCATTTTAAAGTGACTCAGGGGGCTTTTTTTGATATAATAAAAAGGACTGTTATCAGTTAGAAAGAGGTTAGTATGAAAGAATTACAAACTGTACTTAAAAACCATTTTGCAATCGAATTTGCAGACAAAAACTTACTGGAGACTGCCTTTACTCATACGAGTTATGCCAATGAGCACCGCCTCTTAAAAATTTCACACAATGAGCGCTTGGAATTTTTAGGAGACGCTGTTCTACAGTTATTGATTTCAGAATATCTGTATAAAAAATATCCTAAAAAGCCTGAGGGTGACTTGTCTAAACTCCGTGCCATGATTGTCCGCGAGGAGAGTTTGGCTGGTTTTGCGCGTGATTGTCAGTTTGACCAGTTTATCAAGCTGGGTAAGGGGGAAGAAAAATCTGGTGGTCGCAATCGTGACACCATTCTTGGTGATGCCTTTGAAGCCTTTCTTGGTGCCCTCCTTTTGGATAAGGATGTGGCCAAGGTCAAGGAATTTATCTATCAAGTCATGATTCCTAAGGTTGAAGCAGGCGAGTTTGAGATGATTACAGACTACAAAACCCATCTCCAAGAGTTACTTCAGGTCAATGGGGATGTGGCTATTCGTTATCAGGTAATTTCTGAAACGGGTCCTGCCCATGATAAGGTTTTTGATGTAGAAGTTCTTGTTGAAGGTAAGAGCATTGGTCAAGGCAAAGGTCGTTCTAAGAAATTAGCAGAGCAGGAAGCTGCCAAAAATGCCGTTGAGAAAGGGCTGGATTCATGTATTTAAAGGAAATCGAAATTCAGGGATTCAAGTCTTTTGCTGATAAGACCAAGGTTGTCTTTGACCAAGGTGTGACGGCAGTCGTTGGACCCAATGGATCTGGAAAGTCGAATATTACAGAAAGTCTGCGTTGGGCCTTGGGGGAGTCTAGTGTCAAGAGTCTCCGTGGTGGCAAGATGCCGGATGTCATTTTTGCCGGAACAGAAAGTCGCAAACCGCTCAATTATGCTTCTGTAGTTGTGACTCTGGATAATAATGATGGATTTATCAAGGATGCAGGCCAAGAAATCAGGGTAGAACGCCATATCTATCGTAGTGGAGATAGCGAATACAAAATTGACGGCAAGAAAGTCCGTCTGCGTGATATTCATGATCTTTTCTTGGATACAGGTTTGGGACGAGATTCCTTCTCTATTATTTCTCAAGGGAAGGTTGAGGAGATTTTCAACTCCAAGCCTGAGGAACGCCGTGCTATTTTCGAAGAAGCTGCGGGTGTTTTGAAATACAAGACTCGTAGAAAAGAAACTGAGAGTAAACTGCAGCAAACTCAGGATAATCTAGACCGTTTAGAAGACATTATCTACGAGTTGGATAATCAAATCAAGCCTCTTGAGAAGCAAGCTGAGAATGCCCGTAAATTTCTAGACTTGGATGGTCAACGTAAGGCTATTTACTTGGATGTCCTTGTTGCTCAAATCAAGGAAAATAAGTCTGAACTAGAGTCGACAGAAGAAGAGTTGGCACAGGTTCAGGAACTCTTGACGAGTTACTACCAAAAGCGTGAAAAATTAGAAGAAGAAAACCAAACTCTTAAAAAGCAACGCCAAGATTTACAAGCTGAAATGGCCAAAGACCAAGGCAGTTTGATGGATTTGACCAGTCTGATTAGTGATTTAGAAAGAAAATTAGCCCTATCGAAACTGGAGTCCGAGCAAGTGGCCCTGAATCAACAGGAGGCACAAGCCCGTTTGGCTGCTTTGGAGGATAAGAGAAAGGCTCTAAATCAGGAAAAGGCTGAAAAAGAAGCGAACTTGGGACAATTAGAACACAATCTAATTCAAAATAATCAAAAACTCAATCGTTTAGAAGCTGAATTGCTGGCTTTTTCAGATGATCCTGATCAGATGATTGAGCTCTTACGTGAACGCTTTGTAGCCCTTTTACAAGAAGAAGCGGATGTATCAAACCAGTTGACCCGTATCGAAAACGAGTTGGAAAATAGTCGTCAGCTTTCTCAAAAACAAGCAGATCAACTAGAAAAGCTGAAAGAACAGCTGGCTACAGCTAAAGAGAAGGCTAGTCAGCAAAAGGCGGAGCTTGAAACTGCTGAGGAGCAGGTTCAAAAATTATTGGCCGACTACCAAGCTATTGCTAAGGAGCAAGAGGAGCAGAAAGCTTCCTATCAAGCTCAACAAAGTCAACTCTTTGACCGTCTGGATAATCTCAAAAACAAGCAGGCTAGAGCCCAAAGTTTGGAAAATATCCTGAGAAATCATAGTAACTTTTATGCAGGTGTTAAGAGTGTTCTCCAAGAAAAAGACCGCCTTGGTGGGATTATTGGTGCAGTCAGTGAGCACCTGACCTTTGATGTTCATTATCAAACTGCTCTAGAGATTGCCTTAGGGGCAAGCAGTCAGCATATCATCGTAGAAGATGAGAACGCGGCGACTAAGACTATTGATTTCCTCAAACGGAACAGAGCCGGTCGTGCGACCTTCCTTCCGTTGACCACGATCAAAGCGCGTACGATTTCTAGCCAGAACCAAGATGCTATCGCGGCAAGTCCAGGATTTTTGGGCATGGCAGATGAGTTGGTGACATTCGATACTAGACTGGAATCCATTTTCAAGAATTTGCTAGCTACGACGGCTATCTTTGACACCGTAGAACACGCGCGTGCAGCAGCTCGTCAAGTTCGCTATCAGGTTCGTATGGTGACTTTGGACGGCACAGAGTTGCGCACAGGTGGTTCCTATGCAGGTGGTGCCAATCGCCAAAATAACAGTATTTTCATCAAGCCAGAGCTGGAGCAATTACAAAAAGAAATTGCTGAAGAAGAAGCAAGCTTGCGTTCAGAAGAGACGAGTTTGAAGACCTTGCAAGATGAGATGGCTAGATTGACCGAATCATTAGAAACCATCAAATCTCAAGGAGAGCAGGCTCGTATTCAGGAGCAAGGCTTGTCCCTCGCTTATCAGCAGACCAGTCAGCAAGTTGAAGAGCTAGAAACTCTTTGGAAACTCCAAGAAGAAGAATTAAATCGTCTTTCTGATGGAGAGTGGCAAGCAGATAAGGAAAAATGCCAAGAGCGTCTTGCTACAATCGCCAGTGACAAGCAAAATCTGGAAGCTGAGATTGAAGAGATTAAGTCTAACAAAAATGCCATCCAAGAACGTTATCAAAACTTGCAGGAAGAGCTAGCGCAAGCTCGCTTGCTTAAGACAGAACTGCAAGGGCAAAAACGTTATGAAGTGGCTGACATTGAACGTTTAGGCAAGGAATTGGATAATCTGAATATCGAACAAGAGGAAATCCAGCGCCTTCTTCAAGAAAAGGTTGACAATCTTGAGAAAGTTGATACGGATTTGCTCAGTCAACAGGCCGAAGAAGCCAAAACTCAGAAAACAAACCTCCAACAAGGTTTAATTCGTAAGCAGTTTGAGTTGGATGATATTGAAGGTCAACTGGATGATATTGCTAGTCATTTGGACCAGGCTCGCCAGCAGAATGAGGAGTGGATTCGCAAGCAAACACGTGCTGAAGCCAAGAAAGAAAAGGTTAGCGAGCGATTACGCCATTTACAAAGCCAATTAACAGACCAGTACCAGATTAGCTATACTGAAGCACTAGAAAAGGCACATGAATTGGAAAATCTCAATCTGGCAGAGCAAGAAGTTAAGGATTTAGAGAAGGCTATACGCTCACTGGGTCCTGTCAATTTGGAAGCTATTGACCAGTACGAAGAAGTCCACAACCGTTTGGATTTCCTCAATAGCCAGCGAGATGACATTTTGTCAGCGAAAAACCTGCTCCTTGAGACTATTACAGAGATGAATGATGAGGTCAAGGAACGCTTTAAATCAACCTTTGAAGCTATTCGTGAGTCCTTTAAAGTGACCTTCAAACAGATGTTTGGTGGGGGGCAGGCAGACTTAATCTTGACTGAGGGGGACTTGTTGACAGCTGGGGTTGAGATTTCTGTCCAACCTCCAGGAAAGAAAATCCAGTCTCTTAACCTCATGAGTGGTGGGGAAAAAGCTCTATCGGCTCTTGCCCTGCTCTTCTCCATTATCCGTGTCAAGACCATTCCATTTGTTATCTTGGATGAGGTAGAGGCTGCACTTGACGAAGCCAATGTTAAACGTTTCGGGGATTACCTCAATCGATTTGATAAGGACAGCCAGTTTATCGTCGTAACCCACCGTAAGGGAACCATGGCAGCGGCTGATTCTATCTATGGAGTGACTATGCAAGAATCAGGTGTCTCAAAAATTGTTTCGGTGAAGTTAAAAGATTTAGAAAGTATTGAAGGATGACAATTAAACTAGTAGCAACGGATATGGACGGAACCTTCCTAGATGGGAATGGGCGCTTTGATATGGACCGCCTCAAGTCTCTCTTGGCTTCCTACAAGGAAAAAGGGATTTACTTTGCGGTGGCTTCAGGACGCGGATTTCTGTCTCTAGAAAAATTATTTGCTGATGTTCGTGATGACATTATTTTCATCGCGGAAAATGGCAGTTTGGTAGAGTATCAAGGTCAGGACTTGTATGAAGCGACTATGTCTCGTGATTTTTATCTGGCAACTTTTGAAAAGCTGAAAACTTCACCTTATGTAGATATCAATAAACTGCTCTTGACGGGGAAAAAAGGCTCTTATGTGCTAGATACGGTTGATGAGATCTATTTAAAAGTGAGTCAGCACTATAATGAAAATATCCAAAAAGTAGCGAGTTTGGAAGATATCACAGATGATATTTTCAAATTTACAACCAACTTCACAGAAGAAACGCTAGAAGCTGGAGAAGCTTGGGTCAATGAACATGTTCCTGGTGTTAAGGCCATGACAACTGGCTTTGAATCTATTGATATTGTTCTGGACTATGTCGATAAGGGAGTGGCTATTGTTGAATTGGCTAAAAAACTTGGTATCACAATGGATCAGGTTATGGCTTTTGGAGACAATCTAAATGACTTGCACATGATGCAGGTTGTGGGTCATCCTGTAGCTCCTGAAAATGCACGACCAGAAATTTTAGAATTAGCAGAGACTGTGATTGGTAACCATAAGGATCAGTCGGTTATCGCTTATATGGAGGGCTTATAATGGCAGATATAAAATTGATTGCATTGGACTTGGACGGCACCTTGCTTACTAGTGATAAAAGGCTGACGGATCGTACCAAGGCAACCTTGAAAGCTGCGCGTGATCGTGGTATCAAGGTCGTATTGACAACTGGTCGTCCCTTAAAAGCCATGGATTTCTTTCTCCATGAGCTAGGGACTGACGGTCAGGAAGATGAGTATACCATTACTTTTAATGGTGGTTTGGTTCAGAAAAATACAGGTGAAATCCTTGATAAGACAGTCTTTTCATATGATGATGTGGTACGCTTGTATGAAGAAACAGAGAAATTATCACTTCCTCTTGACGCCATCTCAGAAGGAACTGTTTATCAAATCCAATCGGACCAAGAAAGTCTTTATGCCAAATTCAATCCAGCTTTGACTTTTGTACCAGTTGACTTTGAAAACCTGTCTAGTCAAATGACCTACAATAAGTGTGTGACTGCCTTTGCTCAAGAACCCTTGGATGCAGCCATTCAGAAGATTTCTCCAGAATTGTTTGACCAATATGAAATCTTTAAATCACGTGAAATGTTGCTAGAGTGGTCACCAAAGAATGTTCACAAAGCAACAGGTTTAGCCAAACTAATCAGCCATCTTGGAATTGACCAAAGCCAAGTTATGGCATGTGGTGACGAGGCCAATGATTTGTCTATGATTGAGTGGGCAGGGCTTGGTGTTGCCATGCAAAATGCTGTTCCTGAAGTCAAGGCAGTCGCAAATGTGGTAACTCCAATGACCAATGATGAAGAGGCTGTTGCCTGGGCTATCGAAGAATATGTGCTAAAGGAGAATTAGGATATGGGATTATTTGACCGTCTATTCGGAAAAAAAGAAGAACCTAAAATCGAAGAAGTTGTAAAAGAAGCTCTAGAAAATCTTGATTTGTCTGAAGATACTGAGCCTGCCCTTACAGAAGCTAAAGAAGTTTCTCAAGAAGAAGCAGAAGTTGAAAGTTCTGAAGAAGTTGCGCTCCAAGAAGAGGAAAATCAAGAGACAGTTGAAGAAAGTCAGGATTCAGAGCTAGTTGTAGAAGTTCAACAAGAAGAAGTCGCAGAGAAAGAGAATCCTGAACTTGAAGAATCTGTAGAAGAAAATAATTCTGAAGTTCTTGAGGCAGAAAGGCCTCAAGCAGAAGAAACTGTTCAGGAAAAATATGACCGCAGTCTTAAGAAAACTCGTACAGGTTTCGGTGCTCGCTTGAACGCCTTCTTTGCCAACTTCCGCTCCGTTGACGAAGAATTCTTCGAGGAACTGGAAGAACTGCTGATCATGAGTGATGTTGGTGTTCAAGTCGCTTCTAACTTAACAGAGGAGCTTCGTTACGAAGCCAAGCTTGAAAACGCCAAGAAACCGGACGCACTTCGTCGTGTCATCATTGAGAAATTGGTTGAGCTTTATGAAAAGGATGGCAACTATGATGAAAGTATCCACTTCCAAGATGGCTTGACAGTCATGCTATTTGTTGGTGTTAATGGTGTTGGGAAAACAACTTCTATCGGGAAACTAGCCCACCGCTACAAACAAGCAGGTAAGAAGGTTATGCTAGTTGCGGCAGATACTTTCCGTGCAGGTGCAGTTGCACAGCTAGCTGAATGGGGCCGTCGTGTAGATGTTCCAGTTGTAACTGGACCTGAAAAAGCTGACCCAGCCAGTGTCGTATTTGATGGCATGGAACGTGCCGTGTCTGAAGGTATCGATATTCTTATGATTGATACCGCTGGTCGTCTGCAAAACAAGGATAACCTCATGGCTGAGTTGGAGAAGATTGGTCGTATCATCAAACGTGTTGTGCCAGAAGCTCCGCATGAAACCTTCTTGGCACTTGATGCATCGACAGGTCAGAATGCCTTGGTACAGGCCAAAGAATTTTCAAAAATTACCCCTTTGACAGGAATAGTTTTGACCAAGATTGATGGAACTGCTCGAGGTGGTGTTGTTCTAGCTATTCGAGAAGAACTCAATATTCCTGTAAAATTGATTGGATTTGGTGAAAAAATCGATGATATTGGAGAGTTTAACTCAGAAAACTTTATGAAGGGTCTCTTGGAAGGCTTAATCTAATCAGAAACAAAAATCCTGCAAGGAACAAACTTGCAGGAATTTTTTTTATTCTAAACGACCATCTTGACGATAGGCGATATCTGGTTGCCAAGTCCATTTGGCACCGAATTTTTCAAGTAAGTCAAAGCTGGCTTGAGGTCCCATGCTTCCAGCTTTATAGTCATGAAGTGGGGCACCATTTTCAGCCCAGAGTTCTTCGATACGGTCAATCAATTTCCATGACGCACCAACTTCATCCCAGTGGCTAAAGTTAGTTGAGTTGTTATTTAGGACATCATAAATCAATTTTTCGTATGGTTCTGGAGAAGCACCAGTTGCGGTCGCATCTGTACGATAATCAAGTGAGTTCGGAGCTAAGTTAAATTCTTCTCCTACTTGCTTCCCATTTAGGCTAAGAGAGAAACCTTCTGTTGGTTGGATATAGATGGTCAAAATGTTTGGAGCAAGTGGTTCTCCAAAGATAGAATCCATTTGTTTAAAGACGATGTTGACATGAGTTCCTTTTTCAGTTAGACGTTTACCAGTACGGAAGAAGAAAGGAACACCACGGAATCGATCGCTGTCTACAAAGAAAGCACCAGATGCAAAGGTTTCAGTTGTTGATTCTGGATTCACATTTGGTTCGCTACGATAAGAGATATATTTCATACCATCAATCTTACCTGAACGGTATTGACCACGGATAAAGTGTTCTTTAAGTTCTTCATCAGTTGGATGATAGAGGTTTTTAAAGACCTTAATCTTCTCAGCACGAATCTCGTCTTTTGTGAAGCTTGCTGGCTTGTCCATAGCAAGGAGAGAAAGCAGTTGTAGTGTATGGTTTTGTACCATGTCACGGAGGGCACCAGATTCATCATAGTAGCCACCACGTTCTTCTACACCCAAGCGCTCCGCAAAGGTAATTTGAACATTGTCGATAAAATCCTTGTTCCAAACGTTTTCAAAAATCAAGTTTGCAAAGCGAACTGCAAAGATACTTTGGATCATTTCCTTACCAAGATAATGGTCAATACGGAAAATTTGTTCTTCGTCAAATGTTGCTAGGAGCTCGTCATTCAACTTGCTTGCGCTTGCGTAATCTGTGCCAAATGGTTTTTCAACGATTAAACGTTCAAAACCTTTACCGTCTACGATGTTTTCAGACTTGAGGTGTTTGGCAATAGTTCCAAAGAACTGAGGTGCCATAGACAAGAAGAAGAGCTTGTTGTCTTCAGCTTGGTACTTGTCATTGAGTTCAGCCTGCAATTGACGTAAAGCAATGTAGTGCTCTGTATCATTGACATCATGACTTTGATAGTAGAAGTGGCTAGCGAATTCTTGAGCCTGTTCGGTACTATCTGCCAAATCAAGGATAGATTCGACAACAACAGATTCAAAATATTCTTTGCTCCAAGGACGACGAGCAGTTCCAATAACGGCAAAGTGTTCGGAAAGATTGCCGGATTTATAAAGTCTAAAAAGGGAAGGGTAGAGCTTGCGTTTAGCCAGGTCTCCACTCGCACCGAAAATTGTAACAATAACCTTAGATGACATCTAGCTACCTAATTTCTATTTTTATTCCTAGTCTTGCTAGGTATGAGGAAATCTCATTTCATAAACTTAATTCTAACATAATTTTCCGAAAAATCAAAAAATCCAATACGAGATAGAAAAAAACTGCAAGGAAATCCTTACAGTTTGAGTTTAGACGTTTAAGACCTTGTCCAAGAACTCTTTCAGACGTGGGTGTTGAGGGTTATCAAAGATTTGATCAGGTGTTCCGTCTTCAAGGAATTCACCATCTGCAGTAAAGATAACGCGGTTGGCAACCTGACGGGCAAATCCCATCTCATGGGTTACGATAATCATGGTCATGCCTTGTTCAGCCAATTCCTTCATAACGTTTAGTACGTCTCCGACCATCTCAGGGTCAAGGGCAGAAGTTGGTTCATCAAAGAGCATGATGTCTGGATTCATTGCTAGTCCACGAGCGATGGCCACACGTTGTTTTTGTCCTCCTGATAGGCTATCTGGGTTAGCATTAGCTTTATCTGCTAGCCCAACCTTGTCAAGCAACTCCATTCCCAATTTCTCAGCTTCTTCCTTAGTCATCAACTTGTGCTCAATTGGAGCAAAAGTAATGTTGTCCAATACAGACATGTGAGGGAAGAGATTGAAGTGTTGGAATACCATTCCGATATTTTCACGGACGTGGTCAACGTTGGTTGTTTTTTCAGTTAAGTCATAACCGTTCACAGTGATGTGACCGCTCGTAACTTCTTCTAGAAGATTAAGGCTACGAAGGAAGGTTGACTTACCAGAACCTGAAGGACCGATGATACAGACAACGTCTCCTTCGTAGAATTTAGTTGTAATCCCTTTTAGAACCTTATTTTTTCCATATTGCTTATGTAAGTCATTTACATCAATTTTTAATTTTGCCATTAACGAATCCTCTTTTCTAAGCGTTTCGCTAGTCTAGTCAAAAGTGTGATAATTACAAGATAGAAGATAGCAAGGATTGCATACATCTTGAAACTTTGGTAGTTACGGGCGATGATAATCTTACCAGTTTGGAAGAGTTCAACCAAACCGATAGCAGATACAATAGTTGTATCTTTAAGAGCGATAACGAATTGGTTAACAAAGTTTGGCAACATCAATTTAGTTGCTTGTGGCAAGATAATCTTACGCATGGTTTTTCCATAAGAGATACCCAAGCTTCGGCTGGCTTCCATTTGGCCAACTGGAACGGCCTGAATACCACCACGAACGATTTCAGCGATATAAGCCGCTGCATTGAGTGAGAGGGCAATAGTACCAGCTACAAAGTCGTTAATTGGACTTTGTTGGCCTGTTATAGACTCGATGAAGTTTGGAATACCCCAGAAGATGAAGGCTGCAAGAATCATCAATGGAATACCACGGATAACGTCAACGAAAATCTCAGAGATCACACGAAGAGATTTGTAGGGGCTAACGCTAAACATACCGAAGATAATTCCGATAACAATGGCAATAGCAAATGAGATAAGAGCTAGAGCAAGAGTGATACCAAGCCCGCTAAGGAGTTGTTTGTAGTTGTTTTGAAGCAAGCCCCAGATAGTTGTCTCATCAACAGTGCTTGTTGAGACGGATGAAGATTCGCTAGCTAGGTATTTATCAAGAATCTTTTGGAATTCTCCGTTTGCTTTAAGGTTTGCAAGTCCGTTATTGAACATTTCAATCAATTCTGGATTTGCTCCTTTTTTAACGGCAAAGGCTGTTTCACCGATTGGAGTTCCAGCGATTGGTGTTTTCAATTTTTGTCCTTGGCTGATAGAATATTTGAGAACAGGCTCATCATCCATAACGGCATCGATGGCACCAGTGTTTAAACTGTCATACATTGATGAACCATCAGCGAAGGTTTTGATTTTGTAACCGTATTTGCTTTGGTTTTCAGTTAGGAAGGTTTGAGAAGCAGTTCCGTTTTTAACACCGACTGTCTTTCCTTTCAAATCTTCATAAGAAGCAATGGTACTTGATTCTTTGACACCAAGGATAGTATTGGCAGTGTAGTATGATTCTGAGAAGTCAAAAGTTGCCTTACGAGCATCTGTGACAGACATACCAGCAATGATACCATCAGCTTGACCAGCTTGAACAGCACTGATAGCAGCATCAAAACCAGGGTTGGTGATTTCAATTTCGAAACCTTGGTCTTTAGCGATTGCCTTAATCAATTCCATATCAATACCAGTAAATTGGTTACTTGAGTTTTGGAAAACAAAAGGTGCAAAAGAAGAATCACTGGCAATGATATATTTAGCTTTAACAGGAATGGCTTTTAATCCCGCTAGAGTAGTTGTAGTTGGCACTGTTGAAGATGATAAAGCAGTCCATTTCTTGATGATTTTATCAAGACTACCATCTTTTTTCATTTCAGCCAAGGCTTGGTTAAATTCAGTAACCAGGTGCTCGTATTTACTTCCTTTTTTCACACCGAAAGCAAAACTTCCTACAGCTTCCCCATCCATTTCAATATGGAGGTCTTGACCTTGGTTAATGGCATATTCGATAACAGGTTTGTCATCCATCATGGCATCGATGGCACCAGCACTCAAGCTGTTGTTCATCAAATCACCAGTGTCAAATGTTTTAATACTAAAGCCGTATTTATCTTTGATACTTTCAAGGAAACGTTGAGCGGCAGTTCCGTTTTTAACACCAACAGTTTTACCTTTTAATTGGTCATACTGACTAATCTTGTGTGACTTTGTAGTTGCAATGACAACTTTTGTATCATAGTAAGTATCAGACATGGTGAAAACTTTTTCACGTTCTGCAGTTTTTGTCATTCCTGCCATGATAGCGTCAGCTTGACCAGCTTGAACCGCATTGACCGCTGCGTCAAATCCAGGATAGGACATCTGAATATTCCATCCTTTAATCTCTGCGACTTTATTGATAATGTCAACATCAATTCCTTTATAAGTTTGATCTGAATCTTTAAACTCAAAAGGTGCATAGGCTGTATCAGAAACAATCTTAATCGTCTCAGCTTTTGCAATACCTAATGAGAAAATTGGGAATAAAATTAGCAAAAATGCTAGAAATTTTTTCTTCATTTTTAGTCTCCTTTTCCGAATATTTTCCCATTATATCAGAAAAATTAAAAAAATGCAAATTTAGGGGCTTTTATGTTAGAAGATATAACATAGATTCTTTCTTGAATTGCTACTATAAAGTGCTATAATAATAGTATATAATGGAAGAAAAGAGGACAGGAATATGAAGAACAAAAGAATATTTAAAGACTTCCAAGCTTCAAAAATGAGTTTAAATATTTACACAAGTCCCTTGTTAGCTTTTATTTTTGTCTTTATAGGAGAGTTTGTGGCTTTTACTTTGTATGGTATTAGCTTGTTAGCTCTCATCGGACTTGCTAGAAATTTTGGAGAGGCTGGTCAAAATCTTGCAACCTATTTGCAGACCTTGCAGCAGAGCTTGATGGATAAAACAAGTGATTTTCATTTAATTTTAGATTTGCTGGCCTTTGGTTTCGTTCTCAACACTGTGTTCAGATGGACTAGAAAAGTTGAGAAAAGACCTATTCGAACTTTAGGATTTTATAAAGAAAATTTCCTCAGTAATCTTCTTAAGGGATTTGGTTTAGGTCTGGCACTTTTTCTTCTGACCTTGTTAGGTTTAGTAGCACTAGGGCAATACCGTTTTGAGTCTATTCGCTTGAATCCTTATTCGCTTTTCTTTGTTGTCTTTACTATCCCATTTTGGATTTTACAGGGGACAGCAGAAGAAGTGGTGTCCCGTGCTTGGCTCCTTCCTCAATTGGCTTCAAGAACCAATTTAAAACTTGCTGTTCTTATATCTAGCCTACTTTTTACTCTGCTTCATATGGGCAATTCTGGTCTAACACCACTATCTCTAGTAAATCTCTTTTTATTCGGAGTTGCCATGTCACTTTACCTTCTCAAAACAGATACAGTTTGGGGTGTAGCAGGTATTCATGGCGCCTGGAATTTTGCTCAGGGAAATCTCTTTGGGATTTTAGTTAGTGGTCAGTCTTCAGGAACCTCAATCATGAAATTTACTCCACAAGGTAATCAAGACTGGCTATCTGGTGGTTCTTTTGGGATTGAAGGTTCTGTCATGACAAGTCTAGTCTTGCTACTGCTGATTGTCTATCTTGGCTATAAATTAAAGAAAGAAAATGAAAGGATGTGACTTCGGTCCGTCCTTTTCTTCGTGAAAATGTTACAAGTATGCTAAAATAGGAATAGCACATGGAGAGAGGATTCTTATGATTAACCGCATTACAGACAATCAATTTAAACTAGTATCAAAGTATCAACCATCAGGAGATCAACCCCAAGCTATCGAGCAGTTGGTGGATAATATCGAGGGGGGCGAAAAAGCTCAGATTCTGATGGGGGCGACCGGAACAGGGAAGACCTATACAATGAGTCAGGTCATTTCCAAAGTCAATAAACCCACTCTGGTCATTGCCCACAATAAAACGCTAGCAGGACAGCTCTATGGAGAATTTAAGGAATTTTTCCCTGAAAATGCAGTTGAGTACTTTGTGTCTTACTATGACTATTACCAGCCAGAGGCCTATGTCCCTTCTAGCGATACCTATATTGAAAAGGACAGCTCTGTCAATGACGAGATTGACAAGCTTCGTCACTCAGCGACTTCAGCTCTTTTGGAGCGCAATGATGTTATTGTCGTTGCCTCGGTCTCTTGTATCTATGGTTTGGGTTCGCCCAAGGAATACGCTGATAGTGTCGTGAGTCTCCGTCCAGGTCTTGAAATTTCTCGTGATAAACTCTTGAATGACTTGGTTGATATCCAGTTTGAACGTAATGATATTGATTTCCAACGGGGAAGATTTCGTGTGCGTGGGGATGTGGTGGAGATTTTCCCAGCATCTCGTGATGAACACGCTTTTCGAGTAGAGTTTTTTGGAGACGAAATTGACCGTATTCGTGAGGTTGAGGCCCTGACTGGTCAGGTATTGGGAGAAGTGGATCATTTGGCGATTTTCCCTGCGACTCACTTTGTGACCAATGATGATCACATGGAAGTTGCCATTGACAAGATTCAGGCCGAGTTGGAGGAGCAGTTAGCTATCTTTGAGAAGGAAGGCAAATTGCTAGAAGCTCAACGTTTGAAACAGCGAACAGAGTATGATATTGAAATGCTGCGTGAGATGGGCTATACCAATGGTGTCGAAAACTACTCACGTCACATGGATGGACGTAGCGAAGGTGAGCCTCCTTATACGCTTCTCGACTTCTTCCCAGATGATTTCTTGATTATGATTGACGAGAGTCACATGACCATGGGGCAGATCAAGGGCATGTACAATGGAGACCGCTCTCGTAAAGAAATGCTGGTTAATTATGGTTTCCGTTTGCCGTCAGCCTTGGACAATCGACCTCTCCGTCGGGAGGAGTTTGAAAGCCATGTTCATCAGATTGTTTACGTTTCAGCGACACCAGGTGACTATGAGAGTGAACAGACCGAGACAGTGATTGAGCAAATCATTCGTCCGACAGGGCTTTTGGATCCTGAGGTGGAAGTCCGTCCGACTATGGGACAGATTGATGATCTCTTAGGTGAAATTAATGCCCGTGTTGAAAAGAACGAGCGAACCTTTATCACAACTTTGACCAAGAAAATGGCAGAAGATTTGACCGACTACTTCAAGGAAATGGGTATTAAGGTTAAGTACATGCACTCGGATATCAAGACTTTAGAGCGGACAGAGATTATCCGTGACCTGCGTTTGGGTGTCTTTGATGTCTTGGTCGGAATCAACCTGCTCCGTGAAGGAATTGACGTTCCTGAGGTTAGCTTGGTTGCCATTCTCGATGCTGACAAGGAAGGTTTCCTTCGTAACGAACGTGGCCTCATCCAGACCATTGGACGTGCCGCCCGTAACAGTGAAGGGCATGTCATTATGTATGCGGACACTTTGACTCAGTCTATGCAACGTGCCATTGATGAAACTGCTCGCCGTCGGAAAATCCAGATGGCTTATAATGAAGAGCATGGTATCGTACCACAAACAATCAAGAAAGAAATCCGTGACTTGATTGCCGTAACCAAGACCATTGCAAAGGAAGAAGACAAGGAAGTTGATATCAATAGTCTTAATAAACAAGAGCGCAAAGAACTAGTCAAGAAACTAGAGAAACAAATGCAAGAAGCCGTCGAAGTGCTTGACTTTGAACTCGCTGCCCAGATCCGTGATATGATGTTGGAAGTAAAGGCGTTAGGGTAGGTTTTGGAAGGAGATGAAATGGAAATGCCAAACTATTTTACAGATGAATTTAGTACATCTGGATTAGAGAATTATTTTGATTCCTTGAATGAAGAAAAACTGGAATACGAACTTGAAAATTTTATTAATCAATATCTAGATTTATCTGAAGAAGAACAATTGAAATATACTGAAACTATTCTTTATCTATGTAGTAATTTTTTAGAGAAAATTGATAAAACTATTCAGAAGAAGATTTTAGAAACAATAAATAAAATACTATCAACAAAAATACTATCAACAAAAATACAAATATATAGTTGGGCTGATATATCTTATTATTTAGATACTCTTAATTTATATTTATTTAAAATCGAAAGATATGAAGAATATTCTAAACTGTTTGAAAATGATAGTTATTTCTTTAAAATCCTTGATTTAATATTAAAAGAAAATTTAGAGGAAGGAGAATTCTTTTCTTCAGAATTACTTTCAGTTTTTGTTCAACTATTTAGACAAAATAGTTTACCAGAAGAAAGAAGAAACTATTTTAAGAGGGAATTAGAATCATTCATTAACTTCATATTTAAAGATAATTTTCAAGATAATGATTTTGGACACATTGTATATTGGTATTTTAGATTAGATGAGCTTGTTTCAATTTTTCAATTTGAGCACTTAAAGATAATAAATAACTATTTCATGGAGAATCCTCAATCTGAAGATATTGATGACTACCTAGATTTTATATCAAGGCATTTTGATGATATAATTGAAGATTCAATAGAAGTTATTCGAAAGATAGCAGAAGAAAATGATTCGGATATCATCCGAAATCAAGCTATTAAGATAATTGAGAAATATGATAACGATTATTTAAATGAGAAAAGTGATCCAGAATCTATCTCAGCATTTGATGCTGAACAACTTTTAGAACAAGCGGACAAGATTATATACTATATTCGTTCTAAATTGACTGTTGATGCAAATGAGTTGAAAGAAATAGGTTCCTTTGGACATTATACTAAGATTGACACATTAACAAATTATTTTATAAAAGCAGACTGGAAAAATGAAAATAATTCTGAAATTCAACCTCCATTTTTACGACTTACTAATCTAAAACAGTTAAATGACCCGATGGAAGGAAGAGTAGCATATGATTATTTGGGTATAGATAATACGTTTTTCAAACAATATCAAACTTCTAATGTTTTTATATCTTCTCTAACCACGGTATCTGATAGTTTACCTATGTGGAAGGAATATGCAGATTCCTCTCAGGGAGCATTTCTTGAATATGATCTGTCTTATCTTGAAGATATAGTTGCTCATAAATCTATAGAGTTTGTTAAAGTTCATTATTTAGATTTAATATCAGAAAATAAAGACGAAACAGAGGTTGGTAAATTTCTTGATAATTTAAAACAAATTTTTGAAAAATTACAAGAGCTGGAAGCTGAAAAAGAATTAATAGATTTTGCTGAGAAATTAAAGAAGATTTCTTACCTTTTCAAAGTTAAAGACTATGAGTATGAAATGGAGTATCGTATTTTAATTAATTTAGATGATACAGCGATACAAAATATTATTAAAAGAGATGCTAATGATTCATCAAATGAGAAGTACTTTAAGAAAGAAGAAATTGGGTTAGAAGTTTTTGATAAAGTTAACTATAAAGATTTTAGGAAGTATATCGTCTTGAACCCAAAAGATAATGGCAGATTTGATTTATTTGTATATATCAATCTGGCACCTTTGAAATACTCAAAAGTAATTCTAGGTCCAAAGGTTACGGATGCAGACTATATTGCTCCTTATCTTAAACTTGCCAATCCTGATATAGAGATAGAAAGTTCGAAAATTCCTTATCGTTAAGTTGAGAACGATTTAGAGCAGAAGGTGGAATGGCAGAATTTATTTCAAACAGATAGATAATTCAGAGATACCAGATTCCTTACTACTATTGTGCTAAAGGATGGCGTTCAGGTAGTAGTGTCTTTTTAAAGTTTCAGAGTTATAAGGTAATTAAGTTTAAAGTGAAAGATAATTCAAAATTAGAAAGTGAGTAAATTTATGTCCCGTTCCCAATTAACGATTTTAACAAACATTTGTCTGATTGAAGACCTCGAAACTCAGCGCGTGGTGATGCAGTATCGCTCTCCTGAAACCAATCGCTGGTCTGGTTATGCCTTTCCAGGAGGTCATGTAGAAAATGGCGAAGCTTTTGCGGAGTCTGTCATTCGTGAAATCTATGAAGAAACAGGGTTGACTATCCAAAATCCTCAACTTGTCGGTATTAAAAATTGGCCTCTGGATACAGGTGGGCGCTATATCGTCTTTTGTTATAAGGCGACTGAGTTTACTGGAACTCTTCAATCTTCAGAAGAGGGAGAAGTTTCTTGGGTACAAAAAGACCAGATTCCAAACTTGGATCTGGCTTATGATATGTTACCCTTAATGGAAATGATGGAAGCTCCTGACAAATCGGAGTTTTTCTACCGCCACCGTACAGAAGATGGCTGGGACAAAAAAATCTTCTAGTCTTTTACTAAATATCCTAGCTGGTCCAAGGCCTCCTCAATATAGTGGAGGTCTTGTTGTGTTTCGGCTTCGATTAGGTGGTAATGAATGCCATCTGTCAATTCAGATAGAGGTCTAAAGTCAGAATGCTCGACTTGTTCTAGAAAATGTTGAACATCTCTGCGACAAGAAAGTTTGAGTAGAGTTTCAATTTCTCCGTAAACAGGATGATCAATCAAGGTATTTTGAACACGCCCTCCATTATCTACGATAGCAAGAAGTTCCTGACCGATTTCTTCAACTTCATGTTTCACTTTGAAAAGTTTGTGGACGTATGGATTGGTATCAATCTGTTTATAGATGTAGCCACGATTAGTGGATAGGATAGGAGCGCCATCGGCTCTTAAAATTGCAATGTCCTGTACAATGATCTGACGTGTGACATGAAAATGTTCCGCCAAACTTTGGCCATTAAGGGCTTTAGGAGCTTCTTTCAAGAGTTGGAGAAGAGCATGTTTGCGATCTTTTGTCATAGCTTTTCCTTTTTAACGGCGTTTTCGAAGCACTTTATAGACAGCTAGTGCTAATGTATAGTCTACCATACTATGGATAATTGTACCAAATCCAACTAGTACAAATAGAACATAAAACATATTTTCTACATTGGTACCAGAAGTTGCGTAAAAAACGACACAGGCCAATACTTCAGCAAGGGCATGGACAAGTGCTAACACAAAGTTGAAAATCCAGGAAGCTTTTGGTTTATCTAGGGTATCGGGGAATTTTTGTAGGTAAAGAGCTCCCAAAGTCCCAAAAAAGATATGGGAAAAAGCTCGAAAAACGATAACCATGGGATAGCCAGCCATCAAAAATCCAAAACTTGAGGCTAGGATAACAAAAATTGCCATCAAGGGCGACAAGAACATAGCGATAAAAATAGCGATGTGGCTCCCCAAAGTGTAAGAAGCAGGTGGAATGACAATCTTAAAGGGCATAACAATTGGAATCAAAATCGCAATAGCCGTTAAAAGGGCTGTCATTGTCATAAATTGTGTCTTTTTCCGTGTATTCATAAGAATCTCCTTTTTAACTGTATATACACTAGTATAGTACTATAAACAAGACAATAAAGCAAGGATTTACTTAGGTTTATAGGTCGTTTTTTAGTTAATACTCTTCGAAAACCTCTTCAAACCACGTCAGCTTCCGTCTGCAACCTCAAAACTGTGTTTTGAGCAACCTGCGGCCAGCTTCTTAGTTTGCTTTTTGATTTTCATTGAGTATAAATATTGGTAAAGAGTTCATTAAAAAGAAACTACTTCAAACAAAATCTCCACCTTCAAGCTTGAAAGCGGAGATTATTTTTATTTCTTCAAAGTTTGTAGTCTTGGAACAATGGCTAGGGTTAGAACTGAGGAAATGACTAATTCGGCAATCGAATTTGTTGAGATAACAGTTGCTAGGAGTTTTTGGATATTACCATCAAAGACATTTCCAAAAAGGTAGAAAATTCCACCAAGTACAAAGACTGTGTTGGTAAGTGAACCAAGGGCACCAGCTAAAATCAGACCAGTTTTATTTTTCATCAGTTTATAGACCAGATAAGGAGTTAAACCAATCAAAATACGTGGAACGATGGCAATGATAGCTGAGTAGATATTTCCGTTTGGTACAAAAGGTGAGAAGAGGTAGCTTGTCGGCAGAATTGTAATCGTGTTAACTGTCAAGCTAAGTAGTCCCATTAAAAATCCAAGTGTAACCCCAACGCGTGGACCGTAAATAATGCTGGCAATAATGACAGGAATATGAACAATGGTCGGTTTGATTGGGAATGGAAAAAGGTTAAAGATAAGTGAGCTCAGAAAGTGTATCACGAGCATAGTTGCAAAAAAGATAGCAATGGGTGCAATATTAGAGCGTTTTTTCATCGATAGTTTCCTCTATTCTTTCTAAAATAATGGTGAGGTCAGCTAAAGCTCCTCGTCCGTGGTCTCCACAAGCTAGTAGGGATTCCTTAGGAGCAATCAGCTGATAGCCGTAGCTTTCTAATGTTTTCAGATTAGCCTGAGTTGCCGGATGGTCATACATTTTTGTATTCATTGCTGGTGCGATGAGTTTGGGAATATGACTGGGCAGGGCTAGAGCTGTACTGGTTACCATGTTGTCCGCAAAGCCGTGGGCTAGTTTTGCAATAGTGTTAGCTGTTGCAGGTACCACGATAAATAAATCCGTTTCTTTACCAAGTTCGATATGATTAACTTGATCTGGATAGGGTTCCTTCATGACATCCAGGTGGACAGGATTCTGTGATAAGACCTGTAGAGTCAAAGGTTGGATAAACTCTGTAGCAGCCTGGGTCATTAAGACAGTGACTTGATGGCCTTGTTTTTTAAGCGAACTAACTAAATCTGCCGACTTGTAAGAGGCGATTGACCCCGTTACAGCCAAGAGAATATGTGCCATAGTTTTCCTTTCTATGAATGATAGGCTTGAATTTTTTCAAGGAGGAGTTCTGCAATTTCTTCTTTAGTCTGGACTGTTTGAAGCTGATCTTTCTCAACAAAGATAGCTCGGTGCTGACCTGCTGAGATTTGAGTCAGGTCATTGGCGATGATTAAATCTGCTTGATTCTTGATAAGACTTTTTCGGGCAATCTCGATGAGATAATCCTCAGAGACATCAACAAGCAGTTTGAAACCAATCAGATGAATAGCAGGATTCCATTCCTTGACTAGAGAGATGATTTTGGGTGTTTTTTTCAGGAACAAAACCTGAACCTCATCAGTTGAAGAAATCTTAGTCTGATGATTTTGCTTGCTTAAAAACTCTTCTATATTGGAGCTAGCTTGGACTTCCTCAAGCCCCGTCATATAGACAGGAGTGTAGTCAGAAACAGCCATTGAGTGGATTAAGATCTGATAATCCTGAACACGTTCTTGCATTTCCAGAAGAAGGTCCTTGGTATTGGTAATTTCTAGAATGTTTAGATTAGGGTGAGCTTCTGGCTTCAGAGCTCGTTTTGTCGTCATTAAACAAACTTCATGCCCAGCAGCAAGCAAGGTTTCTGTGATGATTTTCCCCAAGCGACCAGTAGAATGGTTAGTGATAGAGCGGACGCTATCAATAGCTTCACTGGTACCGCCCGATGTAACTAAAATTTTCATAGCACTATTGTACACAAAAATAAACGGTAAGTAAAATGAAAGCGATAAATTTTTGGTAAAAACGGAGATTTACTATAGTTTCAAACTATAAAGCCATATAAAATTTAAGAAAGGACTATAAAAATCCTAAAAACAGGGATATTTACGAACGTTTAGAGAGTTTTCGGATGTTAAAAATCTTGTTTTGTGTTATAATGAATTATCATATAAGAGGTTAGAGGAGTTTTGAATGAAAACAGATATTGAAATCGCACAGACTATTGAGTTGAAGCCAATCGTTGATGTTGTAGAGAAACTGGGTATTTCTTACGACGATTTGGAGTTGTATGGAAAGTACAAGGCTAAGCTCAGCTTTGATAAAATTCGTGCAGTTGAGAGCAATCCAGTTGGGAAATTGATCTTGGTTACTGCCATCAACCCAACACCTGCAGGTGAAGGAAAATCAACTATTACTATTGGTCTTGCGGATTCCTTGAACAAGATTGGCAAGAAAACCATGATTGCTATCCGCGAACCATCTCTTGGTCCAGTAATGGGGATTAAGGGTGGTGCTGCTGGTGGTGGTTACGCCCAAGTGCTACCAATGGAAGACATCAATCTCCACTTTACTGGAGACATGCATGCCATTACAACTGCCAACAATGCGCTTTCTGCCTTGATTGACAACCACTTGCACCAAGGGAATGAGCTGGGAATTGACCAACGTCGTATCCTCTGGAAACGTGTCGTGGATTTGAACGACCGAGCTCTTCGTCATGTGACCGTTGGACTTGGTGGTCCTCTAAACGGAATTCCACGTGAGGATGGCTTTGACATTACCGTCGCTTCCGAAATCATGGCAATTCTTTGCTTGGCAACGGACATCGAGGACTTGAAACGCCGTTTGGCCAATATCGTTATCGGTTATCGCTATGACCGTACACCTGTTTCTGTAGGTGATTTGAAGGTTGAGGGTGCCTTGGCTTTGATTTTGAAGGATGCGATTAAGCCGAACCTTGTTCAGACAATTTACGGAACACCTGCCTTTGTACACGGTGGTCCATTTGCCAATATTGCTCATGGATGTAATTCAGTCTTGGCAACTACAACAGCCCTTCACTTGGCTGATTACACAGTTACTGAAGCTGGTTTCGGTGCAGACCTTGGTGCCGAGAAATTCCTTGATATCAAGACGCCAAACTTGCCAACTTCTCCAGATGCAGTAGTTATCGTCGCAACCCTTCGTGCCCTTAAGATGAATGGTGGCGTGGCTAAAGACGCTTTGACAGAAGAAAACGTAGAAGCTGTTCGTGCCGGTTTTGCTAACTTGAAACGCCACGTTGAAAATATCCGTAAATTTGGAGTACCTGCAGTTGTAGCAATCAATGAATTTGTCTCTGATACTGAAGCTGAAATTGCAGCCTTGAAAGAACTTTGTGCCTCAATCGATGTACCAGTTGAATTGGCTAGTGTCTGGGCTGATGGTGCAGAAGGTGGAGTAGCACTTGCTGAAACGGTTGTCAAGACTATTGCTGAAACTCCAGCTAACTATAAACGTTTGTATGACAATGACCTTTCTGTTCAAGAAAAGATTGAAAAGATTGTTACTGAAATCTACCGTGGTAGCAAAGTAAACTTTGAGAAGAAAGCTCAAACACAAATCGCTCAAATCGTTCAAAACGGTTGGGACAAATTGCCAATCTGTATGGCTAAGACTCAGTACAGTTTCTCAGACAATCCAAATGCACTTGGAGCACCTGAAAACTTTGAAATTACCATTCGTGAATTAGTACCAAAATTAGGGGCAGGCTTCATCGTTGCTCTTACTGGTGATGTCATGACAATGCCAGGCCTTCCAAAACGACCAGCAGCTCTCAACATGGATGTTGAAAGTGATGGAACAGTCCTAGGCTTGTTCTAGTATATTGCAATTGACTTTAAATGAGTTTGGAGATTTTAATCCAAGCTCATTTTTTATCTAGATATAAGTAGATGTTTTCAGTTGATGAGAGAGTCGCCTTCTAGACGCAACCAGTCTAGGTAAAGATATTTTCCCTGAATTCTGATATAATAGAGATATTGACTTCAAGAGTAAGGAAGAGAAGATGAACGCATTATTAAATGGAATGAATGACCGTCAGGCTGAGGCAGTGCAAACAACAGAAGGTCCCTTGTTGATTATGGCAGGGGCTGGTTCTGGGAAGACCCGAGTTTTGACCCACCGTATTGCTTATTTGATTGATGAAAAGCTTGTCAATCCGTGGAATATCTTGGCTATTACCTTTACAAACAAGGCTGCGCGTGAGATGAAAGAGCGTGCTTATAGCCTCAATCCAGCCACTCAGGACTGTCTGATTGCAACCTTTCACTCCATGTGTGTTCGTATTTTACGTCGAGATGCGGACCATATTGGCTACAACCGCAATTTTACTATTGTCGATCCTGGCGAACAACGAACTCTTATGAAACGCATTCTCAAGCAGTTAAACTTGGATCCGAAAAAATGGAATGAACGGAGCATCTTAGGGACTATTTCCAATGCTAAGAATGATTTGATTGATGATGTGGCTTATGCTGCCCAAGCTGGCGATATGTACACACAAATCGTCTCCCAGTGTTACACTGCTTACCAAAAAGAATTGCGTCAGTCTGAGTCGGTTGACTTTGATGATTTGATTATGTTGACCCTGCGTCTTTTTGATCAAAATCCTGATGTTTTGACTTACTATCAACAGAAATTCCAGTACATCCACGTTGATGAGTATCAGGATACCAACCATGCCCAGTATCAGTTAGTCAAACTTCTAGCTTCACGTTTTAAAAATATCTGTGTGGTTGGGGATGCGGATCAGTCTATCTACGGTTGGCGTGGTGCTGATATGCAGAATATCTTGGACTTTGAGAAGGATTATCCTCAAGCCAAGGTTGTTTTGTTGGAGGAGAATTACCGTTCAACTAAAACTATTCTGCAAGCGGCCAACGAGGTCATTAAAAACAATAAAAACCGCCGTCCTAAGAATCTCTGGACACAAAATGCTGATGGAGAGCAAATCGTTTACTATCGTGCTAATGATGAGCTTGATGAAGCTGTCTTTGTAGCAAAATCCATTGATGAACTTGGTCGCAGTCAAAACTTCCTTCACAAGGATTTTGCAGTTCTCTATCGGACTAATGCGCAATCTCGTACTATTGAGGAAGCCTTGCTCAAGTCCAATATTCCTTATACTATGGTTGGTGGGACTAAGTTCTACAGCCGTAAGGAAATTCGTGATATTATTGCTTACCTCAACCTCATTGCTAATTTGAGTGACAATATTAGTTTTGAGCGTATTATTAACGAGCCTAAACGTGGAATTGGGCCAGGCATGGTTGAGAAAATCCGTGATTTTGCGAATCTGCAAAACATGTCTATGCTAGATGCTTCTGCAAATATCATGTTATCTGGTATCAAGGGTAAAGCAGCCCAGTCTATCTGGGATTTTGCCAATATGGTTCTAGATTTGCGCGAGCAACTGGACCAGTTAAGCATTACTGAGTTAGTTGAGTCCATCCTAGAAAAAACAGCTTACGTCGATATTCTTAATGCCCAAGCGACTCTAGAAAGCAAGGCTCGGGTTGAAAATATCGAAGAGTTCCTTTCTGTGACGAAAAATTTTGACGACACCTCTGATGTGTCAGAAGAAGAAACCGGTCTGGACAAATTGAGTCGTTTCTTAAATGACTTGGCCTTGATTGCCGACACAGATTCAGGTAGTCAGGAGACATCAGAAGTGACTTTGATGACCCTGCATGCTGCCAAAGGTCTCGAGTTTCCAGTTGTCTTTTTGATTGGGATGGAAGAAAATGTCTTTCCGCTTAGTCGTGCGGCTGAAGATCCAGATGAATTAGAAGAAGAACGCCGTCTGGCCTATGTGGGAATTACGCGTGCAGAGAAAATTCTCTATCTGACCAATGCCAACTCGCGCCTGCTTTTCGGTCGTACCAACTACAACCGTCCGACTCGCTTTATTAACGAAATTAGTTCAGACTTGCTTGAGTATCAAGGATTGGCTCGTCCAGCAAATACAAGCTTTAAGGCATCTTATAGCAGTGGTGGTCTTTCCTTCGGTCAAGGAATGAGTTTGGCTCAGGCTCTTCAAGACCGTAAACGCAGTGCTGCCCCAAAAACTATTCAGTCAAGTGGTCTTCCATTTGGTCAATTTACAGCTGGTGCAAAATCAGCATCAAGCGAGGCAAATTGGTCCATTGGTGATGTTGCTCTCCACAAGAAATGGGGAGAGGGAACTGTTCTGGAAGTTTCAGGTAGCGGTGCTACGCAGGAATTGAAAATCAATTTCCCAGAAGTTGGTTTGAAAAAACTTTTAGCTAGTGTAGCCCCAATTGAGAAAAAAATCTAATTTTTCATCCTTCTCACGAATAATAAAGTGAGGAGGATTTTTATGTACAGTATTTCATTCCAAGAAGATTCATTATTACCAAGAGAAAGACTTGCCCAAGAAGGAGTGGAAGCGCTCAGTAACCAAGAGTTGCTAGCTATTTTACTCAGAACAGGAACACGTCAGGCCAGTGTTTTTGAAATTGCCCAGAAAGTCTTGAATAATCTTTCAAGCCTAACAGATTTGAAAAAAATGACCCTGCAGGAATTGCAGAGTCTGTCTGGTATCGGTCGTGTTAAGGCTATAGAACTACAAGCTATGATTGAGCTGGGGAATCGTATTCACAAACATGAGACTCTTGAGATGGAAAGTATTCTCAGTAGCCAAAAGTTGGCCAAGAAGATGCAACAAGAATTGGGGGACAAAAAACAAGAGCACCTGGTGGCGCTCTATCTCAATACTCAAAATCAAATCATCCATCAACAGACCATTTTTATCGGCTCAGCTACTCGTAGTATTGCTGAACCAAGAGAGATTCTTCACTATGCAATCAAGCATATGGCGACTTCTCTCATCTTGGTCCACAATCATCCTTCAGGAGCGGTAGCCCCTAGCCGAAATGATGATCATGTCACTAAACTTGTCAAGGAAGCCTGCGACCTAATGGGAATTGTTCTCTTGGACCATTTGATTGTTTCTCATTCTAGTTACTTTAGTTATCGTGAAAAGACAGATTTAATCTAAAGTTCATTAACGATATAGTCAAAGAGGTTTTTATCTTTGGGACGATTTTCAAATAGAAATTCTGGATGCCACTGGACACCGAGAAAGGCAACATCATCCGTACTTATGACAGCTTCAATGATACCATCCTTAGGATCACGAGCCGCAATCTTTAAGTTGGGAGCTAAATCCTTGATACTCTGGTGGTGGAAGGAGTTGATATGGGAGATTTCTCCATAGATTTCTCGAAGAACAGTATCTGGTTCGGTTACCAAGCGCTGGGTTGTGTACTCGGCAGAACAATCCTGCCAGTGGTCTTCGATATCTTGATACAGAGTTCCACCCATGGCAACGTTAAAGAGTTGAGTCCCACGACAGACGGAGAAAATAGGCTTTTTCTGGTTAATAGCTTCCTTGATGAGAGCCAGTTCGAAGATGTCTCTTTGAAGATGGTAGTCATCGCTATCAATGGTTTTTGGTTCACCATAGAATTTTGGATCAACATTTTGCCCACCTGTCAAGATGAGCTTGTCAATCAAACTGATATAGTGGCTAGCCATTTCTTGATCACCAATCGGTAGGATGATGGGAATTCCTCCAGCGTCTTTAACGCCTTCCACAAAGCCTTTTGCTGCGTAGCTCATCATGATGTCATCATCTGGATGAGTTTTTTCGTTTCCTGTAATCCCAATAACTGGTTTTTTCATAAAATGATTTTCGCTTTCTAATCCTCTTTTCGCATGAAATAGAGGAGGGTTTGGAGTTCACTTGTCAAATCGACATACTGAACGACCACGTCTTTTGGTAAATGCAGATGGACTGGTGAAAAACTGAGAATTCCTTTCACGCCAGCATCTACCAAGAGATTAGCAACCTCTTGTGACTTGACGCTTGGAACGGTCAGGATAGCAGTCTTCACATCAGCATCCTGAATTTTATCCTTGATTTGAGAAATCCCGTAAATGGGAATCCCATCAGGAGTTTGGCTACCGACTTCAGGATGGTCATCTAGGTCAAATGCCATGATGATTTTCATCTTGTTACGCTCATGAAAACGGTAGTGGAGAAGGGCATGGCCCATATTCCCAATTCCAACCAACATAACATTGGTAATGGAGTTATCATTTAGCAAATCGGCAAAAAACGTCATCAGTTTCTTGACATCGTAGCCAAAACCACGACGACCTAGTTCACCAAAATAGGAAAAATCACGACGTACGGTCGCTGAATCAATCCCAATGGCCTCTGCAATTTGTTTAGAGTTGGCACGTTCAATCTTTTCTGCATGAAATCTCTTAAAAATTCGATAGTAGAGAGAGAGTCTTTTCGCTGTAGCTTTTGGAATAGCAGACTGTTTATCTTTCACAAAATCACAACCTTTCTATTCTTCTATTTTATAGAAACATTGTGAAAAAATCAACAAAAATAAGAAAAAACTAAGAAAAATCTTAGTTTTGATGTAAAAAATCTGCATGTGATAGAAAACGGTAGAGGTCTCCGACCAGGCCTTGATAAACTTCTTGGCCCTTAAAGGTCAAAGAAGTCACATAAAGTGTATCTGGTAGAGTCACACAGCCTGACAAAGCCAGCATGAGTGCCTCATAATCTTCGTACTTGAGAGTCCGCTCTACATGATAACTGTCTTTATAGGTTAGTTCAAACATATGAGACCTATCTTTCAGATTTTGTAAAGACACCACGTTCTACTAAACTATCCATGAGGAAGTAGAATTTTTCCTGATGAATGTGGTGGTCTTCTGATTTGAAAATATCAACTAGACGAAGACCAAACTTGTCAGTGATATTGATTTTAGCTCCTGTTAGTTCCTTATTAATAATGATTTTTAGTTGGAAGCCTTCACCGCTGTTTGGCACCTTTTCAAGCAGGCGAGTTAGTTCATAGTTACCAACCTTTGTTTCAAAAAAAGTGTTGTCCTTGAGGGTGAATTTCTTAACAGAAGGGCTAAGAGTGTAGTCGTAACGACAATTTTTTAACTGAATGGTTTTTTCAAATGCCATATGGCTAACCTCCGATAATTTCTTTTAAGGTTTTTGCGAGGGTTTGTAGGTCTTCAACAGTGTTTTGTGGAGACAAACTGATGCGAACGGATTCTTTCAAACGTTCTGAATTTGCCCCGTACATGGCTTCGAGAACATGGCTGGATTGGACAATGCCAGCAGTACAGGCTGAGCCAGTAGAGATTGAAATTCCAGCCAAATCTAGCCGAAGGAGTAATAGGTCGTTTTTCTGACCAGGAAATCCAATATTGAGCACATAAGGAAGATGGTGTTGTCCTCTATTCAGGTAATACTGAACTCCCTCAAGCTCCGCAAGAAAGGCAGTTTCTAGATTTTGTACATGTTGAAAATGTTCTTCTTGCTTTTCTAGGTCTTCTTTTAGGGCTGCAACCATACCCACGATGGCAGCTAGATTTTCAGTCCCTGCACGTTTTTTCTGTTCTTGGTCTCCGCCATGGAGATAGGAATCAAAGTCCATGCTAGATGCGTAGAGAAAGCCGATTCCCTTAGGACCATGGAACTTGTGGGCAGAAGCAGTGAGAAAATCAATGCCCAATTCTTCTGGGTGAATAGGGATTTTACCGATAGCCTGAACTGCATCAACATGATAGGCAGCGGGATGTTGCTTGAGTATTTGGCCAATTTCAGCAATGGGAAGTAGGTTTCCAGTCTCATTATTGGCAAACATGGTAGAAACCAAAATCGTATCGTCACGTAAGGACTCTTGAATTTGCTGGGCGGTGATTTCCTGATTTTTTGGCTGGATAATGGTTACTTCAAAACCGAAGTGTTGTACCAAGTAATCAATGGTTTCAAGGACAGCATGGTGCTCGATGGCAGTTGTGATGATATGTTTTCCTTGTTCTTGATGACGAAGGCAGTAGCCGATGATAGCAGTATTGTTGCCTTCGGTTCCACCGGAAGTGAAAAAGATATGTTGAGGTTTTGTTCCCAATAACTGGGCGAGTTCCTGACGTGCTTCTCGCAAAAGTTTGCCAGCTTGACGACCATGTCCATGGATACTAGATGGATTTCCATAGGTTTCTTGCATAACCTTGGTCATAGCTGAAATAGCAACTGCTGACATAGGAGTCGTTGCAGCATTGTCCAAATAAATCAAAGAATCACCTTATTTCTTTTTGTTGTAAGCAAAGAGTGGGCTGACTGGTTTTCTTTCGTGGATACGTACGATAGCGTCACCAATTAACTCACTAGCAGTGATGTAGCATACGTTTTTAGGAGTTTTTTCTTTTGTTGCTACTGAATCAGTCACAAGAATTTCTTTAATACTAGTATTGTCAAGAAGTTCAGCAGCTCCTTCGACGAAGAGACCGTGGCTAGAAACAGCATAAATTTCTGTAGCCCCTTCACGTTCAACGATTTTAGCAGCTTCAGAGAAGGTACGTCCAGTATTTAAAATATCATCAATCAAGATGGCTTTTTTACCTTCAACATCACCAATGATATAACCTTCGTTGCGAGTTGCATCGTCTTGAGGATAATCGATAATGGCGATAGGAGCATCAAGATACTCAGCCAAGCTACGAGCGCGTTTGACACCTGAATTTTTAGGGCTGACGACAACAACATCTGACCCAAGTAGTCCCTTATCGCAGTAATGTTTTGCAAATAGGGGAACTGTGAAGAGATTATCGACAGGGATATCAAAGAAGCCTTGAACCTGAACAGCATGCAAATCAAGAGTAAGGATACGATCAACACCAGCTTTAACCAGCATATTGGCAACTAGTTTAGCTGTAAGTGGCTCACGTGGTGAAGCAATGCGGTCTTGACGTGCATAGCCAAAATATGGAAGGACAACGTTTATACTGTGGGCACTTGCGCGAACACAAGCATCGACCATGATTAGTAATTCCATTAGGTGGTTGTTAACAGGGAAACTTGTTGATTGGATGATGTAAACATCATAACCACGGACACTTTCTTCGATATTTACTTGGATTTCTCCGTCTGAAAATTGACGTGATGACAGTTTTCCAAGTGGGACACCAACAGCTTGAGCAATTTTTTGTGCAATCTCTTGGTTAGAGTTGAGTGCGAAAAGTTTCATATTTTTTCTATCTGACATTATAGACCGTCCTCTGTAAACTTCATAAATCCTAGTTATATATGTTTTGCATATATGAACTGGGATTCGTGTATTTTTATCTCTTCTATTTTACCAAAAAATGGAGATTATTTCAGCTATTTTTCATGCTTTTGACAAATCGAACTAATTTTGAGGGAGCTTTTTGGTAGGAAATCTGATTTTTCTCTAAAAATTGTTGGAAATCCTGTTTGCCTTGCTCATGATCGTCCACTTCAAGCTCTAATTCGTAATCTGTCATATCAAAGTACTGACTCTCATCCAGTGCCATGAGGCCAATAGCTGTTTTCATTTCATAGCGAAGCGTTGTTAGACAACCAAGGACATGCCATTTCTTGTTTTGTATACCGTGTTTAGCCAATTCATCAAGAACCAGCCCCTGAGGAAGTTCTTCCTTACTCAGATAATCTTCAGCATCTTTTAGCTGCAATTTTTGATTGTATTCCATGTTTCCAACACTTTGCGGGACTTTGAGTGTCAATTCAGCCCAATCTTCAAAGGTTCGAATGCGCATAGCAACTTTCTTTTCTCGCAGTTCAAAATCAGGCGTGTCTATGTAGTAATTTTTTTGAAGAATAGGAGTGACACCAGTGAACTGGTCTTTTAGACGATTGTATTCATCTTTTTTCAAGAGTGTTTTCAATTCAATTTCTAAATGTTTCATTTTTCTTACCTTTTCTTTATCGTTGAAAGCGGATTTATGTTATAATAGCTTTGTATTTATTGTATATAAATCTGGAGAAAAAATCAAAGATATTTTTGAAGGATAAGTATGAGAACAAGGGAGAATATATGACTTTAGAATGGGAAGAATTTCTAGATCCTTACATTCAAGCTGTTGGTGAGTTAAAAATTAAACTACGTGGTATTCGTAAGCAATATCGTAAACAAAATAAGCATTCTCCGATTGAGTTTGTGACTGGTCGAGTCAAGCCAATTGAGAGTATAAAAGAAAAAATGGCCCGTCGAGGCATTACTTATGCGACCTTGGAACACGATTTACAGGATATTGCTGGTTTGCGTGTGATGGTCCAGTTTGTAGATGATGTCCAAGAAGTTGTGGCTATTTTGCGCAAGCGTCAGGATATGCGGATCATACAGGAAAGAGATTACATTACTCATCGAAAGGCTTCAGGCTACCGTTCCTATCATGTGGTAGTAGAATATATGGTTGATACCATCAATGGAGCCAAGACCATTTTGGCGGAAATTCAAATACGTACCTTGGCCATGAATTTCTGGGCAACAATAGAACATTCTCTCAACTACAAGTACCAAGGAGATTTCCCAGAGGAGATTAAGAAGCGACTGGAAATTACGGCCAAGATTGCCCATCAGCTAGATGAAGAAATGGGTAAAATTCGTGATGATATTCAAGAAGCTCAGGCACTTTTTGATCCTTTGAGCAGAAAATTAAATGATGGTGTAGGAAACAGTGACGATACAGATGAAGAATACAGGTAAACGAATTGACCTGATAGCTAATAGAAAACCACAGAGTCAAAGGGTTTTGTATGAATTGCGAGATCGTTTGAAGAGAAATCAGTTTATACTCAATGATACCAATCCAGATATCGTTATTTCCATTGGTGGGGATGGCATGCTCTTGTCGGCCTTTCATAAGTACGAAAATCAGCTTGACAAGGTACGCTTTATCGGTGTTCATACGGGACATTTGGGCTTCTATACTGACTATCGTGATTTTGAGTTGGACAAGCTAGTGACTAATTTGCAGCTAGATACTGGAGCAAGAGTCTCTTACCCTGTTCTAAATGTGAAGATCTTTCTTGAAAATGGTGAAGTGAAGATTTTTAGAGCACTAAATGAAGCCAGCATCCGCAGATCTGATCGAACCATGGTGGCGGATGTTGTGATTAACGGTGTCCACTTTGAACGTTTTCGTGGAGATGGACTAACAGTTTCGACACCGACTGGTAGTACAGCCTATAACAAGTCACTTGGCGGAGCTGTTTTACACTCTACCATTGAAGCTTTGCAATTAACGGAAATTGCCAGTCTTAATAATCGTGTCTATCGAACGCTGGGCTCTTCCATTATTGTTCCTAAGAAGGATAAAATTGAACTTATTCCAACGAGAAACGATTATCATACTATTTCGGTTGACAATAGCGTTTATTCCTTCCGCAATATTGAGCGTATTGAGTATCAAATCGACCATCATAAGATTCACTTTGTCGCATCACCTAGCCACACCAGTTTCTGGAATCGTGTTAAGGATGCTTTTATTGGCGAGGTGGATGAATGAGGTTTGAATTTATCGCAGATGAACATGTCAAGGTTAAGACCTTCTTGAAAAAACACGAGGTTTCTAAGGGGCTGCTGGCTAAGATTAAGTTTCGAGGCGGAGCTATTCTGGTCAATGACCAACCACAAAATGCGACGTATCTATTGGATATTGGAGACCGCGTTGTCATTGATATTCCCGCTGAGGAAGGCTTTGAAACTCTAGAAGCTATCGAGCGTCCACTGGATATTCTCTATGAGGATGACCATTTTCTAGTCTTGAACAAACCCTATGGAGTGGCCTCTATTCCTAGTGTTAATCACTCCAATACCATTGCCAATTTTATCAAGGGTTACTACGTCAAGCAAAATTATGAAAATCAACAGGTTCACATTGTGACCAGACTTGATAGAGATACTTCTGGCTTGATGCTCTTTGCAAAACACGGCTATGCCCATGCACGATTAGACAAGCAGTTGCAGAAAAAGTCTATCGAGAAACGCTACTTTGCTTTGGTTAAAGGTGATGGATACTTGGAGCCAGAGGGGGAAATTATTGCTCCTATTGCGCGTGATGAAGACTCTATTATCACCAGACGGGTGGCTAAAGGTGGAAAGTATGCCCATACATCCTACAAGATTGTAGCTTCTTATGGAAATATTCACCTGGTAGATATTCGTTTGCACACTGGACGAACCCACCAAATTCGAGTCCATTTTTCTCATATCGGTTTTCCTTTGTTGGGAGATGATTTGTACGGTGGTAGTCTGGACGACGGCATTCAACGTCAGGCCTTGCATTGCCATTACCTATCCTTTTATCATCCATTTTTAGAGCAAGACTTGCAGTTAGAAAGTCCCTTGCCGGATGATTTCAGCAACCTTATTACCCAGTTATCAACTAATACTCTATAAAAACTGTTTCAGAGTATAATTATTATCTTAAAGGAGAAAACTCATGGAAGTTTTTGAAAGTCTCAAAGCCAACCTGGTTGGTAAAAATGCTCGTATCGTTCTCCCTGAAGGGGAAGAGCCTCGTATTCTCCAAGCGACTAAACGTTTGGTAAAAGAAACAGAAGTGATTCCTGTTTTGCTTGGAAATCCTGAAAAAATTAAAATTTATCTTGAAATCGAAGGTATCGAAGATGGTTATGAAGTCATCGACCCTCAACACTACGATAAATTTGAAGAAATGGTTGCTGCTTTAGTAGAGCGTCGCAAGGGCAAAATGTCTGAAGAAGATGCACGCAAGGTTTTAATTGAAGATGTCAACTATTTTGGTGTTATGTTGGTTTACTTGGGCTTGGTTGATGGAATGGTATCTGGAGCTATTCACTCAACAGCTTCAACCGTACGTCCAGCACTACAAATCATTAAAACACGTCCAAATGTTACTCGCACTTCAGGTGCCTTCCTCATGGTTCGTGGTACGGAACGTTACCTATTTGGAGACTGTGCTATCAATATTAATCCAGATGCAGAAGCCTTGGCTGAAATTGCGATTAACTCAGCCATCACAGCTAAGATGTTTGGCATCGAGCCTAAAATTTCTATGCTAAGCTATTCTACTAAGGGTTCAGGGTTTGGAGAAAGCGTTGATAAGGTTGTTGAAGCAACTAAAATTGCTCACGACTTGCGCCCTGACCTTGAAATCGATGGTGAGTTGCAATTTGATGCGGCCTTTGTTCCAGAAACTGCAGCTCTGAAAGCTCCTGGAAGTACGGTAGCTGGTCAAGCAAATGTCTTCATCTTCCCAGGTATCGAGGCAGGAAATATTGGTTACAAGATGGCAGAACGTCTTGGTGGTTTTGCGGCTGTTGGACCTGTTTTGCAAGGTTTGAACAAGCCGGTTAACGATCTTTCTCGTGGATGTAATGCTGATGATGTTTACAAGTTGACCCTCATCACAGCAGCTCAAGCAGTTCATCAATAAAGAGAAGTTATACTAAATAATCCGTATTTATAATCAAAAAACGCATAATATCAGGTGTTGAAAAACTTGATATTATGCGTTTTATACTCAATCAAAATCAAAAAGCAAACTAGGAAGCTAGCCGCAAGCTGTACTTGAGTGCGGTAAGGCGACGCTGACGTGGTTTG
>NZ_AJJL01000010.1 GCF_000257905.1 Streptococcus mitis SK579 | reverse complement strand
GTTGACAAAGAGCCAAACTAAAAGGACTTAGTCCTGTGCAATACAGAACTAAATCCTTTCAATAATTATTTTTCCAACTTTTTGGGGTAGTACACAATGTTCTCTCTTAAACTTAAATCGTAACAGAATCTTTATCCTTGAGCATATAGCGTTTTAAACGAGTTAAGCTAGCTAACCAGTACAATAGACCTCCAAAAATTGCAGTGAAGCCACTACCAGTTGTGAGCAGGAACATAGGACTCTGGATGTGCTTTGTTATAGGGTTGTAAACAAATAGTACTGCAACTAACAAAGAAATGATTACACAAGATAATCCTACCATATTAAAGCCATTTGTAAACTCATAGGCGTCATGTCCTTCAATGAAATAGGCTGAACGCAAATCGAGTTTTCGTTTTCTCAAGATAAAGTAGTCGACAACGATCATACCAATAATGGGGCCTTGAATATAGGCAGCCAGCGAGATGAAGGAACCGAAGTATTCATCCACTCCTCCCCAGATGGTGAGTAGGCTCACGTAAACCATGGCAATCCAAACCATTAGTTTATAGCTTACTTTGGGCATCCCGCTTTTTACAATCATACAGTTCACATAAGATCCTGTACCTTGGGTTCCAATATTGGCAAAGGCTACTAGTAGTAAACTTAAAAGGG
>NZ_AJJL01000009.1 GCF_000257905.1 Streptococcus mitis SK579 | reverse complement strand
TTTACCAAGAGTATAGCATTATTTTCCCTTTTTGTAAAGCGTCGACATATTTTTTTCATTCTTTTTAACTTGACGAATCCCCACCTTGTTAAAGTGAATGACTAGCATTTCATCTCGTGGCACCATCACTTCCATGATAATACCTCAACACTTTATCCAAAACCGTAAGAAAATTTATCTGGCAACTCTTTACCCAGCTTAATACTTTTAGTTAAAGTATCTTTTACAAACGAAGCGAATTGTCCTAAATCATCTCCTGTGTAGCTATATTTTAAAGTGGTTTTGTCAACTGTTGCGATACCTTGGCATTCTCCACTAACGGCAGAATATTGTCTCATAGCAGTACCATCTTCTATTTTACGCATAGTAATAATTTGTTTATCAATCTTCGCCATTTTCGCTTGCCTCCTGATAATTAAATTTTAGGTTAGCTCTTTTATGAGCTTCGTCATAATCCATTTTTAACTGATTCATGTAGTATGATTCAAGGCTTTCGTGCTGTAGCATCAATATATCGTATTCCTTTGGATTACCCAAGTACAATCTTTGAAAACTTTGAGCCATGTCATAGTGCGGATAAAAGTTCATCATCCTCTCTTCAAAAGCTTCAAAATCCCACAACAAATACTGGTTATCCAAAATATGTTCCAATGCTTTTGATACTGTAGAATGAGGAAGGTTACTACTTTTCACCATTTTTTCTACAACATCTGCACGATTAGAATTTTTCAGTTGCTCATAGTATTTTATCGCAAAATCACTTTTTTGCTTTTCTACATCTCCACGAGCCTCACTTATTGAACCACTAGAGACTAAAGAGTCCAACTTATCCATACCCCGATTATACACCTTTTCCCCGTCTTTCGCAACATACTTGCTAGATTGGTTTTTATTATTCATATCAGCATGTAAAAACTCTTCATCTCTACCTGAGTGCTTTGTACCTTTCCTGAAAACAGGCACTGTCGTACACCGACAGTTAGGATGAAACGGTGGTGCGTTCAATGCTGGAACTAGTTCAGATACTTTTGCAGTCTTGCCGTTAAATGGTTGACAGATTTTGCACGCCTTTAATTCAGTCATGACTTCGAACCATTCAACGCCATTCGCATCATAGTTAGCTTTCTGTGCCTCTGAATAAACCCTTGCTGATTCCGTTACTGCCAATCGTCTAGCGTAGCCATACGAGACATCAAACTCTTTCCTAAGATTGTTAATCAGAACGTTTGTGCCTCCACCTCTTAACACAGTATCAGCAACGCCTTTCTTAACAATTTCACGCAATTCATTCTGCCTTGTCCAATGTCTCCCTGGCCAAGTAGCACCATTGAAATTGGCGTATATAATCGTATCCGCTGATACCTTTGAAGCCTCAAAACTACCGAGCGTCATATTCAAAACACCAGCACTAAAAAGATTCTCTCGTCTGATTGATTCAGTCAAATGCTTATCTATGATTTCAAACTCACTCAAAGCCAAATCATACTGATGTAGCTTGATATTTGCTTGCAACACTTCAAGACGACTTGTTTTCATCTTAAGATTATACAATCTCATCAAGTCGTTTTCTGCTTTTGTGAAATCCTCGCTCGTTACTTTCTGACCACGTTGCCTCATGCGATTAGCACGTTCAACTAACTGTCTAGCCTTAAACTCGACATTGACCATATCGAGCCTATCTGCTCTCTGTTTAGCTTCTAGTTTCGTTATACCCTCTTTATCAGCATATCTTTGCCAAAAACTATCAATTTCTTTCTGAATATTGTTAGCGTGTTGTTGATAGACACCGTTCAGTTGATAAGCTACTCTCTTATCTGCTAGTTCCCTAGCCTTTTCTTCAGCACGATACCTATCTTCCCAGTACTTATTTGTCAACATCTGCTATAACTTTCTGACTTTCATCCATTTCAGCGTCTGAGTAGATTTTTTGCTTTTCCAAACGAGTTTCAAGGTCGCCCATAGCTTCCTCTTCTTTCTCCATTCTTTCGATTTCTTTCTGTGGATCATCGATGATAGATAAAACAGATAGCTTGGTTTCTTCAGATACCTGTCCAGATAACTGTCCGACAATCTGCGCTTCTTCAAGAATGTTTCTTGGTACATTCCTGGTAAACGTATAAGTCAAACCAGCACACGCATCCTCGGATACGGTTGTCAAAGGTACGCTGAACACAATTCGATACAAGCTATTGAATGCAGATTGTAGCTTCCTGTCTTTCATCCGAGCAAGGTTATCCATCGCTTGCAATTTAAAAGCAAGAGCAGTACCGGATGAATTTCCAAACTCAGATTCGGACATGTTCGCAACCATTGAAATAGCAAAGATAGACTCTTTCAGCAAGCTAATAAGGTTTTCTTGTGTCGTGTCTGAACTTGGTTTCTCAAGGAAATTGACTTCAGGCAAAGGTCCGTCGCCATTCTTCCAAAGATTAAAAATCCTGTTCTCTCTGATTTGACTAGCATCTTCATCTTGTAGTTCGACACCCAACACTTTCAAGTAAGCATCTGCGAAATAATCTACATCATTCGCTTTCTCACTTGCAGCCTTATTTAAAGCATTAATTAAGGTCTTTACGCTTTCAAAAATACTCTGACGTTCTTCATTCTCAATCAATTCAACAACTGGGATAGAATTATAGATATGCTGAGTACGCTCACCAAATTTTACTGACCCACCAGTTGAAAACGTAGCCTCAATCACTTCGTCATTCGTGATAACTTGTCCGACACCTGTTTGGCTATTCTCATTAAACGTGTATCTTACTGCGAATAACGGGCGCTCTTCAATGCTATTATCATGTACGATGAACATGTTGATTGGACTGTTATAAGTCGCTCTAGTCTGCTTGTACTCGTCTTGGTATACGTAGATGAACGCATGACCAAATACGCTAGACATCTTGGCAAGTTCAAACTCTGAATCTTCCATATCATTAATCTTACGGAAATCGGCGACAAACTTGTTCACATTTTCGTCTTCGTGCTTAATTTTAACTGGAACACCGATTTGATAACCTGTGAACGTATCAACAATATATTTTGCGTAATTAAAAACCAGACGATTGTCCGGCTTCCAACTATCTTTTTTAGGCATCTTCAAGACTTCATGTTGTGAGAGATACATATCCTCGCTCTCAACATAGTTCTTGACTAGTTTGCTTATGTGTAGCCTAATCGCTTCAGTAACGACTTCTTCAGCCACTTCATCGCTTGTTGTCGTAATGACCTTGCGTTTATTAACAAAAACTTTTGCCAATTTTTAAAAACCTCCTTTGAAAAGTTTGATTTTTGTTTTATATATCCTATCTTGCAAAGCGTACCTAATCGCATCGATGCAGTGATTGTAGCTATCTACTGGCTCGTTGATATACTCGTTTGTCTTCTTGTCTTTCTTCCAAGTGTAATTTTCAAGTTCTTCAATTAGCTTCACACATCGCTCATCGACTACCCAATCATACTGAAGTAAGTATTGTATGCCCTGCATGACTGATCCAGGACCTTTCTGCACATCAACAACCCGAGGGATTCCAAGATTTCGCAATTCTTGATTCGATTTCTTTTCAGCACTATCTGCTCTGATTTCCTCCTTGGCATACCCAAGGGCCTTAATACTTTCTGCAATCTTGTCATTTGTCAATCCCTTTCTTACGAATTCCTCAACGACATATAAAAGCTTATTCGTATCATCTATCCTTACATGAAGCAAGGCTGACGGGTCATTGATGAATCCATAGTCAAGACCAAAATAAGCTGGTAGATGCGCCCATTCGCTTTTATTCAGTAACCGCTTCTCGTATTTCGGAAAGACTAGCTTGTCCAGAGTTGCGAACTCGCCCAAAGCGTAAATCTTATAGTACGCTTCGTTCCTGTTGGCCAGTTCCTCGATATTCTCAATTGTGACCTGGTCTAAAAAACGATTATCTTTGTAGGATGTGTGATAAACAACCGTATTTTTTGGTTTTTTAACAAAAAAAGCGTTGTAGGTCCAGTTGACTTTTGAAACTGGGTTAAACATCAAGAAGATTTGCTTCTGTTTGTGCTTCTTATCCCTGAGACGAAGCGTAAGCTGCGTGTAATCGTCTAGCGTGAACTCAGAAGCCTCTTCCATGACCACATCAGATACTCCCTTGATTGATTTTATCTTCTCTGGGTTGTCCAGTCCTTTGAAAATGAACTGAGCACCGTTTGGCAACTCTATTCGGTATGCTGAATTGTTGACCTTGCACTTGTCGAGTAACTGCCATTTATCCAAACATTGCTTCACATCTTCGAAAATGGAGTCATACACAGTAGATCCAACTTTACGCAAGAATAGAACCTTGCGTGGATACTTCCAATCTTGGCAAGCCTTGTATACTACCTTCTGAATTACACCGTGACTTTTGCCTGATGAAGCCCCACCGTAGTGAACTTCAGTAAAAGTAGAATAGTCATTGAGCTTGTCATAGATATGCTTATTAAAAACTCTGCTAGGATATTGAATGACAATATTGATTTTGGGTCTAGTCTTCGTCAGCATCCCAATCACCTACCTTGATTTCTATAGTTCGTTGAGTGATATCGATGTTGTTTTGATACATTCCTAACGTTTTTGCGTATTTATCCGATGCTGACAACATCACAGATAAATCAGGAGGAACTTCCTTAACCGACTGATAACCTTCTCCATCACCAACAAGTTTGATATCTTTAATTTCACGCCTGATAATTTTTGCCCAAAACTGCTGAATGTCCATAGAATTGAGCAAAGAGAGCTCCGTCCTGCGCTCGTCGAAGGCATTTTTTAGTTTTTCAACGACTGGTGGAATATGTAGGAACTTTTCAGACCCAGAGAGCATTTTATGTGCAGTTGTGTGGGCGCTTTTCTCACTAAAACCAGCTTCTTTTGCTGCTTGCGTAGCGTTTTGGAAACCATTAGCCATGTAAGCCAGCACAAAGGATTTTTGTCTATTCCTAGAGGCAGGCCAGTCTGACATCAAATCCATAGCATGATTTTTTAATTCTTTGACAGCCATTTCTTCACGTTCATTCATTGCTACCTCCTTTCACAACACAAAAAGCCACACGCTTGTGTGACCCTTTGTAAGACCTCTCTCTGCGAATTAAAATCTCAATTGGAACGACAGGATTCGAACCTGCCTACGTTTCAGACCCTTTATAGTCATATCGCTCCACCAACTGAGCTACGTTCCAACTGCAAGTAGACTACAAACTTGCGTGTTAATTAGTAATCAATTTGAAAGTTTTCCTTTTTTTATTTTTTTGTAGTCTTTAAAACCTCTGAGGGAATCAAACCCTCTAGCTTATAACTTATCCGGAGTATAATTAGCTACGCAATCATGCAAGGTCCTGTCGCTCCGCAACCATTTTTAAGTTAATGAGTGATATATGAATGCTAAGCCTACTGCCTACCCCATTCTGGGACACAAAACACTCAAAGGAGAGTGTGGGATTTGAACCCACGGACCGCACATAGGCGACCACCCGTCTAGCAAACAGGCGCATTCAACCTGGCTCTGCCAACTCTCCATGTTAAGGGAAGGCTTACTGCCTTACCCTTAATTCTTGATACTACCATTCTAACAGATTTTAGACTTCATGCACACTCACTTTAGCTCACTTTGTCTATGATAGTCTCCTCTAATTCAGACTCAGCCTGTTTGCGTAATCTGTAATAAGTTGCCTTACTAATTCTCAAATTGTCGCAAATATCCTCAATGTAGGTCTTAGTAATGTAAGTCATTCTGAGAATAGACCTGCTCTTTGGATTTTTAAGCCTGTTAATCATTCTACCTAATTCAAGTTTCCTGTTAATAACTTCTTTAGTATCCTGTTCTATAGCCTCTTTCATCACGACAAGCTGAGTATAAACATCATCAACTTTTCTAGTCTGTCCGCCTTGGACTTTGACGTCAGTCCACTTGGGGCTTGAGAGCAAACCTGCCTCAAGCTCATTGATTTCATCTATACGGCTTTGGATGTCCATGTCCAGATCCTGTAACTCTTTCAAGAGTTCTTTAGCCTTGTTCACTCTCTGTCTCCTTTGTGATATAATAGTATTTGCGAGAACTATTAGCTGAGACAGAGAATGTCTTGGCTTTTTTTATTTTATTCTTTATTCGTGATCACACTACCTGCACCGTTGACAGTGACCCAGCCATGCTTCTCTCTGGCTTCTGCTTCTTTCATACGGATAAGGTTGTCTGTGATTGAGTCTGACTTAGCTTTGTTGGCCTTGGCTTCACCTTCTGCTTTGATGATACCTGCGTCTGCTTCTGCTTGAGCTTGAACTTTCTTGGTATCAGCTTCAACTTTTGCTTTTTCTTGTTCCTGCTTAGCTGTATCGATTTCCTTTTGTTTGACCGATTCATTTTTGATCGCTGCTTCAATCTCATCGCCTGCGTCTTGGTCTGTAATGGTAAAGGATACAAACTCCAAATCGTAAGACTCAAATTTTTCTTTAAGAGCTTTATCAATTGCCTCATAAACTTCAGTACGCTTGTCACCGAGAATATCATAAATATCGTAATTTCCTGTTACAGATTCAATAGCACGCTGAACAGCAGGAGATACTACACTATTATTCACGTTTTCTAAGTCTGTGTAATTAGAGAAGACCGTCATAGCCTTTTCCTTATTGACACGATATTTCACATCAATATTGGTGTTGAGCCACTGACCATCTTTAGTCTGAGTCGTGATTTTCTCCATTGTTTTTGTTTGAACAGATGTAGATAAGGTGTAGACTTTGTCAATAAATGGCATTTTTAGATGATATCCTGTTTGCAGGGTATTTTCTTGCACACCTCCAATTGCGCTAACTTTAACTCCAACTGTATTAGCTGGGATACGTTTCACAGCTGTGAGACGAAAAATCCCAAGTGAAGCAACAGCTGCAACTGTAATGATACCGCCCTTAGCAAGTTTTGTAAGTGTAGTTTTTCCTGTTTCATGATTGTATTGTGTAAACATTGTTTTTACTCCTTTTTTAAATTATTTTCCCATCAAAAACTAGTGTTATTGTACCTGTACCATCTTTGTGTTTAGATACTAAAGCGCGACAATCTGAGCCCAATTCAATGCCCTCAACTGTGATACTGCGCTTTATCCTATCAACATTGATGATTGTTCCCATTAATGTTTTAATTCTCATGTTCCATCTCCTCGATAAGCCAGTCGAGATTCTTTCGTGCTTTCTTCAGGTCTTCGAGACCGTTTTTCTTTTGGAACCGTAACTGGTACTTCAAGGCATTTCCAAGATAAAAAGCCTTTCAGCTGTTCTGGTGTCATGAAATTTCTTAGAGCATCGATAGATTCCATACCATACCGACCTTGGTAGTGGCTTGGTTTGTTTACGTTATCAATTATTTCTGGGTTCACTCCTTATCCTCCAAAAGCTCAGGGTTTTCGTAGATGTTGCCAATGATTTCTTCATGCTCAGTCCACGCATATCCTTCTCTCAAGTCTTTTAGGTATACAGCTGGCATTCCTCCACAATACGTACCGCCATATTCTTTTTCTATATAGACTTCGTGAAGGCATCCTCTGGTGCATTTGATAATATCTCCGACAAATACCTCTTTACCGTTTTTGTCTTTAAGTCCTGTTGATTGCATGATGACTAGATTATCAACGAAAACATAATCTGGACTAACAAAGACAGAGGATTGGTCAACTACTACAACCTGTCCGCTTTCTGTTATTGCGAAAGTATCTTTAAACATCTCTTTATTTGTGGTATCCCACGCTCTAAATTTTTGTTTCATAATCTCACCTCGTCTCCAATCCTTAAAGATTCATAGTTTGTTTGAGTAACTACGAACACTCCGTAATTTTGTACTGTGATTGTGTGCATGTCGCCTATTTTTTCTTTGTGGACGACTCTGCCTTTAATTTCTGCGCCTTGATTATCCGCCTTGTAGATAACCATCGGGCGCTTTTCTTCTAGTTCTTTAATGTGGATACTCTGCCAGATGTTTAATCCAGCAGATAATAATATCCAGATAGCTATGAATCGTTTCATCACTCCACTTCCTCGTTTTCATTTGGAAAAATTTCTTCAATTTTCTCCAAGGTATATTTTTGTCCATTTTTTATAAATTTTAACCATTCTTCAGATGATATTATCATCCCTCAACCTCCTAAATTGCTAAATGGAACTTCCCACTGATAATCATCATATTCATAACAAACGTTTTTGATAATTTCACCTTTGGAAATTTCAATTTCCTGCGTGAATTCCATGCCACACTCAAACGTAAAAATTTTAATATCAACATCAAACTCACTTGAAATTTCTTGATAATTTTCTGGAATAGCACTCCACGCTTGCTTGAAATTATCCAGTTCGACAATACAAAATTTTTCTTCAAACCAAACTTCTATTTGTTCTTGTTCAATAAACGCTCGTCTTGTTTCATTAATGTAAAAATATAGAGCTGTGTTATTGAATTTAAGCAGAGTGCCATCCCATTTATCTTCTAGCGTCACAGTGTCATTTAATAGCATTTGTTTTAATGCTGATGCAATATTTTCGCTTCTTCCTCTTAATTTAAGAGATCCTTTGGCCCAATTTGGCATTATTCTTCCACCTCCTCAATCTCAATACCTTCACAATTGAAAACCCAGCCAAAGTTGGCTTCTTCAAGTTCTTTGCGGGTGTGGTGTATTTTTGTATCCACATCATTCACATAGATAAAGCGAGAACCGAAATACCAATGTTTTTGGTTCGTGTTGTATTTCAAATAATTATTATGGTCTCCAATCGACTTCGCCTTCACAAAATACCGCTTCTCTTCCTCGACTTCATAGCCGAATTGGTGCATATTGACGAGGGTTTGAAACGAGGTTATTGAACAGTTCATCCATCTTTTAAATTCCGATTCCTCTTGATGATTCCAATTATAGATGTAATCCCAAATATAATGGTTTAAATCATGTTTTTTCTTCTCATACCAATCCGCCACAAATTGCTTTACTTTGACTGGTTGCGGTTCGTCTAGTTGTTCAATGAGTTTAATTACTTCCAAGTAGTCTACAATTTTAGATTTTGGAAAAGGTGTCTCGATAGCAATTTTATTTATTTTTTCAATCAATTTCTGTTTTTTCATTTTTGTACTCCTCTATTTCTACCTCTATCCTTGGATTTAGACTGTAGAACTTGCCTACATCATGCAGAGCTATCTGACCGTCATCCTGAAAGACGATCCCTGACATGCTGTCATAAAGGGCTTTCTCATAGTTGTCAATGTCAGGCTTTTTGCCTACAGGGATAATCTCATCCAGGAGGGCCTGTTGGTTCTTCTTGACCTTTGAGATATACTGAGGAGACTTGATGTAAAATCTAAGCTTTGTCCTCAGAGCTCCCTCAAGAATAGGCTGGCCTATGTACTGATTAGCAATGAGCAGCTGGCAATGATTGCGCCAGGCTTTCATGTCCTTATCTTCATAAGTCGTGGTAAAACTCCCACGCCTTGCAAACCTTGGCCGTGATTGTGGTTTAGGCTCAATGTTCAGGACAAGCTTCATAGCAAGACTCCATGGAATCCCAATTCTTCAAATAGATTCTTTTTGTTTTCTTCAATAAATTTAAAGAGGGTCTGAACTTCTTTGGTATCTTTGGCAAATTCTCCAGCTGCATAGGCGCTATCCAAAATCATATCAACAGATTGTTTAGCTTCTAGCACCAGCTTGTATTCAGGCTCAAATAAGTCGCCGTTTTCATCTAGTGATAGCTGTTTATCTTGTTTTACAAATTCTGCTACTGGACTCCACAACGAGCTCCCGACAATTTCGATATTCTGTTCTGTTTTGCTTGTTACGATTGTAAAAGGCGTATTAATTACCGCTGTTTTTTGCATTTGTTTTTCTCCTGTTAAAAAAGTGTTGTTTGCAAAGGGTACACATCTTCAAATGGCACTCCGACTCTTAGACAGTCTCGTTTGATGTCCAGTGTAGAGATGACGTACTTGACACCATTATTTTTCTTGTCATAGTGTGGATAAGTGTAGCCATCATTTTCTATTTTTTCGATAATTTCAGATTTTGTTTCAGGACAGATTTCTGTCCAGTTGATCCATTCCATTTTTATCCTTCCACGACACCGTACCAGAGATTAGACACTCTTTATCCAACCTGCTAGCAAGTGTGGTTCGATTGTAAATGCCGTGGCTGGTTTCGATACAGTCACTGTAAATATTTTTAATTTGTACGATTTTAAAAAATTCTCCATTTTTTAAAACTTTCACGTAATCGCCTTTTTCAAGTTTCATATTTCCTGCCAAAATCCCACGCCTGCCAATTTGTGAGCAAGGCAAGCGTGAGTGAAATTCTTTACGTCATTCGTCCAAAAGCCACATAAGTGTCACTGACGCATTTTCTAGTTCGCAGTTTTACAAGAATGCACGGCTTGTTGATTTTTGAGTTGTTTCCAAAATGGAAATAGTTGGTTTTTGATTATTTTTTTATCTTTTCTTTTGATTTGATACTTCTCATATTGTTCTCTGAGGGAACTTTGTAAATAATCAATGCTGACGAATGCCAATATTCAGCGCTGACTCCACTATCAGCAACAGCAGATACGTTTGATTGAAATTTGATGTCAATCAACATAATGTCTGGATTTTCGGCAAGCCAGCTATTTATTTGATCATCAATCGCCGCGTCACTTGGGTAGTCGGATGATAGAAATACTGTTTTAATCATTTTATTTCCTCACTTTTCCAAACTTAATAATCACTTTCAATCAAATCATTCAAGCTAACTACTGCATTCAGTTTTTTCTGACTTCTGCAATAATCGCAATGACCACATTTTTTAGGTTCTTTCCGACCTTGGATAACGTCCCAAACTTCTACAATTTCAGACTTGATTTTGTCTAAACCTTCCTCAAGCCATTCATCATCGATTTTCAAAATATCACGATCTGGCACGTTTTCCTTGCTGACAGCTACAATGTATGGTCTAAAATCATTCCCAGTCATTTGTTTCAGCAATTCACGATATAGACCAAGTTGTCCATGGTATCCAAAATTAAGAATATTGTTAACTGCTGCAGGAACTTTCTTTTTAAGTTCTGCGCTCCATTCTTCAGCGTAGATGGACTTCATGGTTTTTAAATCTACGAAATAGTCACGACTCAAGTTGACACTGTCCAGCTTTCCTTTTACTGGCACGCCCTCGATTTCTCCATAAACAATCAACTCTTTTTGAACCTCATCTGACGGATAACCGTGATACAAATGATTAAATCCATCATCGTCCTTTAGGCTTGCAATCATCTTATCGCCGATCACAAAATCAGATTTTAGATTTCCTTTGTTCTTTCCAGTCTTAGCTAGTAACTTGTCACCATTTTCATCCATGAACTGCTGATGCGCTTCGGGACTTTCAAAGTAACTGTGAACATAATTTCCGAGGAGAAGAGGGGTTTCATCTCTCTCCTCAGTCCATTGCCCACTGTCCAAAGCAAATGCCTTCGCTTGGCATTGCTGATACCGTTTAAAGCGTGAGTTGGTCAAGTAGCTTGTATCCTGGTAGTAGCTCTCTTGTGTTAGTTCTTCCATAGCCTACTCCTTAATGTTGGTCGTGTTTCCCTCAAAGAAACTTATCTCTTCCAAAACTTCGCCTGTTTCTTGATCAAAATCTGGAATTTTATCTGCTGGGTATTCTGTAGAAGCTAACTCGTCAGGATTTGCCGTTTTTTCAGCCGTTTTTGGAGGTGTTTCGCTTTCTTCGGTAAATTCTCCATCTACCACGTTGTCGGGCTCTGTGGGCGTGCTAGGAGCTTTTAAGATGTCATCTAATGTTTCAACTTCTTCTCTCACTGGTTCAGCTTCTTTCACTTGGCGCTCGTTATCATACTCATTTTCTGTAGTACGGTTCACAGCATCAATAAATAAGTCATTATCATCACTGGTATTAAAGAACTGTTTAGCCGCACGATTGATAACTGTGCGCTTAGCCATTTCTTGAGGAAAATTATTCTGAACATTCTTTGTTTTTGCTTGTGCCCAAGACTTGTCAATTTCTTTTTTGGTCATAACGGTCAGGATTTTCTCCCCATCCTCTTTTTCGATAATGCAATAAGCTCCTGCGATTGGATTGTCTGCATTAACCCAATCCGTTTCATGGCTAACAAAAACTTTCCGACCGTTTTCGTTCTTAATTTGGAATTTGTCACCCTCATAGATAACTTCTGCATAAATATCTTTCACTTCTGGTAATTGCTTAACAACTTTCATAGTGCCAAAATATGACCTAGTCAACTTAACAGTATTTCCGTAAGGGATAAAATAGCACTGAGTCTTTGCTGGGCTAAGCCCTTGAGTTACCATGTCAAGGAGTGCATTGTAGATACTATCTTGAGTGCACATCTGGAGCAAATTCCCACTGCTGGAATTTTTTAGAGCATAATATGCTGAACTGAGTGCATTGCTGACACTGTAATTTGAAGCAATCATTAGTCCCTCGTTTTGCATTTCTCCAATGCGCGCTGCAACTGGTGATGTAATTTGTTTTTGTGTTAGTTCGTTAGTCATTTTCTTCTACCTTTCGTCTTCTTCAAATTCCAATTTTCACGCTTTAAGCGTCGATTTTCGTTTTGTAATCTCAAAATAACGTCTTGTTGTTCATTGATAATCTGCCCCATCTCTCGGCCAAGATGAATATAGTCAGAGCGCAAGGTGCCATTATCTGCGTATAACTCTTCAATCATACTTCATCACCCACATATCGATACTGTCCACATCCAACATAGATGTACTGGCTAGGGTCAAGTTCTTCTCGTGGTTCAGGTGGCTGCATTATATCTCTGTCATAATCAAACATGAGCATCTCCTTTGCTCTATCCCAAATACTTTGCACAGCGTGCTCTTCGTGGTTCTGGTAAGGCTAATGGCTCAGGTCGCAATCCTTGAGGCGGTTCGTTGTCAAATGTGAAGCCCTTGAACTCCCGACGGATATTCTTGCGGATTTGTTCTCTTTCAATCTCACGACCCATTTCAAGCAATTCATTACAAGTTCTAATCACTTGCGTATCATACTCTTCTTGAAGTCGTTTTTCTTCCTCTTTTTGTTTTTCTAACTGATGAGCTAGAATCCCTGCGCTAATAAATCCCAAAATCACTACGCCGGTTCCTAAAAGCTGACTAATTAATGGTGGTTCAAACATTTCTTCTCTCTCCTTTATTTCGCTAACTGACTTTGAAACCGTAGTACGTCGTTCAAGTCATATAAATACTTACCGCCTTTAGCATTTTGCTGGTAGCGGAATTTCCCTGCGTCTCTGAAATCTTCGATTTTCTTGCGCCCCCAGCCCGTCTTTTCCTGAACATCTTTAATCGAAGCCCAGTTCGTTCCTCTTGCCACTCGCATTTTAGCTTCAGTCATAGCTTTCACATTCAACTGGACAAGCTCTTCCAACAGTTCGTTTTTAAAATCTTCTCCAAACAATTCCAAAGCCATTGGCAATTTCCTCTCTTTCGTGTTATAATTTAGTTAGTTATTTTAGTATGCGCCTGATTGCCGTCAGGTGCTTTTTTTGTGTTACCTTAGTTCGTCTATTTTGACTTCCAGTGCATCAGCGATTTTGCACATATTCTTAAAAGAAATACGCTCAGTTTTGATATTGCTAATTGTATTTGGACTGATACCAGCTTTTTCAGCTAATTCCTTCTGTGTCATTTCTTTTTCAATCAACAAATGCTTAAACTTCTTCCACACACATTGCTCCTTTCCCAATATATTGTGTTTCAAACATATAAAAACACTACATATTGTTATTTAATTTAGATTATGCTATAATCATCCTTGACTAAGACCTCTCCCGTTTTAGTCAAAATCTAAACAGAAAGGAGGTTCAAAAAATGAGTAAGCTTAGCCATAAGCCAAACCACGTTGTTAAGAAACTAACCTGGGAAAATCTCGATAATATTCTATTATCTTATTTTTCAGAGTCGACTACTGATAAACCTAGCGCAGTAATTCAGTTATCTGATTTTGAAATGTCTAAAGCTGAAATTATCGAAGAAGCAACTGCTCAAGGTTATCAAGTTATCGATAATTCTGATGGTTATTTAGAGTTTCTATAGCGGATTTTAAAGATGATATATTTGTACGATTTACATCGATATCTCTTTTCAACTTAGCAATCTGTTCGTCGGATTGCTTTTTTCTTTTCCCACTATACGGATATCGTCTTGGTCTCATTTCTTCTCCTTCCAAACCAAAGTCCTAAATTAGAAATTTTAAACTTCTCTCTTTTATTTATTTAGAGAAGTAGGACTTGTTGTTAGTTAATATTTATTGTTATTTAATACTTGTTGTTAGTTAGTATTTATTAGTGCCCAAAATCTGACATCTCACTTTCTGACATCTCACTTTCTGACATCTCACTTTTTGGAAAGTCAGAATTAGAATTTGTGGACAACTTTGCAATAGATAAATTTAATCTCTGTTTCATAATATCGAATTGGAAATCAGATATTTTTACATCTGAAAAGAATCTGAATATATGACTCCCTCCATTTCCAGGAGGTTTTTTTCTGATTTTTCGCAAATATCCAGCCTCTTCAAAGATTTTGAAATACTTATCAATTGTCTTCCGGTTAACACCTTTTCGCTTGGCTATCTCCTCTGGATAGACTTGCCAGTTTGGGTGATTAGCCAGCACTACCATCATGATGCCAACAGCTGTAAAATCTAACGCAGGATCGTTGATAAAGCTATTACTAACAGCAGTATAATTTTCAGTCGCATTCTTGAAAGATAAATTGACAATCTAAATTTTTAAAGTCTGTCATAAGTTCTCCTTTCTATTTCTAATCTCCTTATCTACTGCTCATTCAAGTCGTTTCTAGATAACTTTTTCTAGTCTTTTAGAAATAATTTCTACATCTGAGCCGTCCAGTTTCAACTGGTCGGCTTTTTCATTTAAACGAGCTTCGACAACTTGGTTAATTTCAAACCATTCTCGTTTTGTAAATCGGCTTCTGAATTTTAGAAATTCGTTTAGTTTTTCTTTCATACCCTTGTCTTACTTTCTAGCGCCCTGAGTTCAATCTCATGGCTTACTTGTTTCAATAGCTTCTCACACGCTATTTTTGCTTCTCTGTACGTTGTGTTCTCGCTGATGAAGTAATCAGCAAGTTCGATGATTTTATCTTCCATTCAACCTCCTATATCAGTCTCAAGACTGATGTAATATCTTTCTAAATTGCTATAATAATCTTGACTAAGACCTCTCACCGTTTTAATCAAAATTCCAATAGAAAGAAATGATAATTATGGATCCTAACCAACTTAAAGACTTTCTTCCTCTTGTTACAGGATTTTTAGGAGGAGCTACTTCATCTGGTGTGTTCGCTGGACCTATTAAAACACTGCAAGATTGGTGGTATATAAATTATGGTCACGACATTTCTTCTCAAGCAGCGTTATTGCGTGCAAAAAACGAAATTGATGTCGAGAATCTCAGAAATAGCACACTTCAACAAGTGGCTACTATCCCACCAGAGAATGTTCAAGAACCTCCTCTAAAAATATTAGGCCCTGCATTGGAAGCATCTAAGTATTATATTGAGGAAGAAGAGTTGCGTTCTATGTTTGCGAAAATATTAGCAAGTTCATTTGATGATCGAAAGAACTCGATTATACACCCATCTTTCGTTGAAATTATCAAGCAACTAGATGTAACAGATGCACGTATTCTCCAATTTTTAAAAGAACAGAACCACGTAGCAGGATCCCCAATCCCTATCATGAATGCTGTCATAAATTCTGATAGTGCTTCTAAAATAATATTCCCAATCATATACTTTATAAATGGAACTGAAGGAATTGATGAATTGTCTCCATCTTTAACGAACTTAGAGCGACTAGGTCTGTTAAACATTAATGATGATAGATATTCTGCGACGGACTCAGACTATGATTTCATTAGAACTAACTCCAGCGTTCAATATATGCTTGAAATTCATCCAGAAATTAGTCTTGAAAAAATGTGTTTTTCTGTCACTCCTCTTGGAAAGAATTTTTTGGAAGTTTGCTTATGATATCTTCAGCAAATTTCTTAACACTTGATGTTTCGAAATCCATATATTTTTTGTACAGTTCATTTACTTTATAAATGTGGTAATGCATCATAGTAGATGTCACAATAAAAGATGTTAAAATTGAAATTATCAATGATTCCATAGGTCCTCCTTACGATCTCTCAAGAACTTGTGAATCGTTCAAAGAGATCTTAGCATCTAACTCATCCAACTTCTCAGCTATATAGGTCACGGTCCTCAATACTTCGTTGAGGGCTGTTCTTTCTAGTTCGTTCTTTTTTCTACCCCGCTACTTCATCTTCACTCAAAAACTTGTTGATAAAATACTGCTGGCCTTTGCCAGTGACCTTAGTTGTTGTGTTGACAGTAGTATGACCGTCAGCATGGTTGATATTTGTCTTTTTCAACTCAAACAGACCTAACTGCATGCTTTTCTGTGTTGGTTGGTTCCAAGACTCTCCACGGCGACTAATGAGGTAACCGTTAGAGCGTAACCACTGGAAGAGCTTGTTTTGACCAATGTCAATCCCATTCTGTTTCAGAATTTTAGCTAGTTCACCGATTAGACAAGATGACTTGCTTGCACTCACTGCATCCGCAAATAGCACTTTAGGACGGTCAGCCTCAATCTGCGCTTCCAGCTTGTGGACTTTCTTATCCGCCATGAGCAAGGCTCTTGCCATAATCTTCTCAGGACTGTTGAAGTCCTTTTCTACTTGAATGAAGTACTGACGGACTTCTTTTCCTTTGTCAGTTCGCTGAATCATGGCAATTTCCTTAGCCATGTCTAGTTTGATGATGTGGTCTACTTGATTAGTTGAGTTTCCTTGAGCTGTTACTCTTTTTTGAGTAATAGCTAGATAGTCTTGATTTTCAATAAAACCGTATTCTGTCATACGATTAAACCAATCATTGTATCGAGTTTTAACTCCCAATGCCTCATGCAACTGACGACCAGATACAATCGGCTCGTGATTGTCATTCACAGTCACTTTAATAATTTCGTTCATGTTTTTCCTCCTACTCAATCCCGTAATCTTCAATAACCTGAAGAATGAAACTGTTGGCTCGTGGTCCCTTCGTCGTCCCACTCAGAATATTTGTTACTTCCTGTCGCTTAAAGCCGTATGCAACTGCTAGAGTTGCTTTTTTGATACCCTTATCTTTTAAGAAAGCATTAACTCTTTCACGACCGTTTGTGATATCTGGCATATAAATTTTTCCTTTCAATCTTAACTTGTCCAAGCTGACTTCCAGTGCATCAGCGATTTTGCACATATTCGTCCACGACATCTCTTTTAATCTTCCAGCCTTTAGGTTAGAAAAATTAGATGGATGGACATTTGATTCTTTGGCCAATCTGTACATTGACCAGCCTTTTATTTTTAATTGTTTTTCAATTTTATCCCACATCTAAAACACAATATGTTGTGCTTTTCAAGCACATTTAATCCTTTCTTATACAATATGTTGACAACAAAATATATTTGGGTTATAATATATCTTGACTAAAACGATTTGATAAGACCTTTCCAACTCCTTATGAAAATCGCAAGTCAAATAATTAAGAAAGGAGGATTGCTTATGGCAAAAAATACCAAGCAGACCTCTGCTAAAGTCGCCACCAAAGCAAGCAAGGCTCTTCGCGACGGACGTTCTTCTGCTCGAACAAAGTCTATCGCTGGATCGGCGCTTTCACAGACTCGTAAAAAGTAATACGATATAGTCTGAGTTTAAAATATAGCTTTTTCCTTTTTCAGAAACTTTTATAAGATTCTGGTTTGGGAAAAGCTTTTTTATTTCTTCAGGAACTTCTTGAATATCGCACTCCCCGAAAGAAATTTCTGAGTCTATCGTTGTAATTCCACTGACTTTTATGTCCCTTCCCTCCTTTTTCAAAAAATAAAAATGCCCTATCTAACTGATAGAGCATGTGATATAATAGTGACGGCACTAACGATATAGCCTCTGAAAGGAGGTGAGTCCCATTGGAATTACTTTTCACACTTATCCTTGCCCCGCTCTTGGTCAATTTAGCAACTAAATTGATCAGCGACTGGCTGGATAGCAAGCAGGACAAGGACAAACGTTAGTGTCCAGCCCACAAAAAAATCCCCTGGTATTTGCGGTACTAGGGGATTTGTGTTCCATTGGAACTACTTTTCAATTCCCCTATATTATCTCATATCTATTTTCAGTTGTCAAAGAAAACCTCTAACAAGCTGAACTATAAATGTGGTATAATAGTGACGGCACATCTGCCTTAGAAGGGAGGTGGAGCCTATGGTAGATTACATCTTCACAAATATTATTCTACCCTTGGTGGTCGGTATCGTCCTGATAGTCATCGAAAAATGGCTAAACAAGAAATAGCGACCAACCCACCTTTCTAGCGTAGACTAGAAAAAGCCCTTGCTTTTGTGGTTATCAGCAGGGGCTTTTTTGTAGTTATAGTAGACTACATCTTCACTTCTCCCCTATTATCTCACATGCTCTATTCAATTGTCAAGGAGCAAGTAAACAAGAAACAACTAAATTTTTAACTATTTTTTGTACTTTTTTATTGACAAAGTCTATAATAAAGTCTAAAATGAAATCATAACAAAAACACTAATAAAACTATAAATACCGTTCGCCAAAACATTTTTATAATTTATTTCTTAGTTGTTTTTTTAGTTGTAACTTACTTACAAAAACTATTCTATACTTTTTTCTAGATTATGTCAACACTTTTTTCTAGAATTTTAGAAATATTTTTTGTGATACCCTTAGAAAGGTTGATTTAACAATGTTTTCAACGCTAGAAAAAATTAAAGAATTAGCTAAAAAAAGAGGGATTCCTCTAGCAAAACTAGAAGAAAGTCTAGGATATAGTACTAATTATTTCTATACTTTAAAAACGAAAACCCCAAACTCTGACCGCCTACAAGAAATCGCTGACTACTTCAACGTATCCACCGACTACCTGCTCGGACGAACGGATAACCCAGTTATCGCTGGGGATACCGTCACTACTCCAGACGGCCGTATCGTTGACCTATCCAATCTTCGCGAACGTGTTGTCCTGTTCGATGGAAAGCCATTATCAGACGACGATGTAGACAAAATTGCACAAATCATTAAACTCTCTTTGGGGGTATCGGATATTGAAAGTAAATGAACTACTAGATGAATACCAGGTCACACTCTATCTCTTCCCAGAAACTATGTGGGAGCGAAAAGGCTTCTATTTCCCCGATGAGCGCATTATTTACGTCAATGGGGATTTACCCCTAGAGGAACGAGAAAAGGTCATCCTGCACGAATTGGGGCATATAAACCACAATCCAGCACATTACAAGCGATTGCTATACAAATACGAGAACGAAGCAGACCGCTTCATGATTAGACATCTCATCTCTGAAGAACTCGCACAGTACGAAGTATCAGACTTCAACTGGCTCCAATTTGCTGAAAGACACAAGATTTCGACAACTTGGGGTGAAGATATGATTCAGGAAGAGTTTAAGAATATTGTAGGAGTGTAAATATGGTCTATATCAAAGAACTTAAAATAAAAGATTTCAGGTTGATAAAAGAGTTGTCTTTTCAACCATCAAATTACGTTAATATAATTTCAGGAAAAAACGGAACTGGAAAATCTACAATTCTTGGAATGATTGCCCAAGGTTTTTCATATAATAATAAAGTCATTGAATTTATTTCTCCAGAGTGTCAAGAACTTAATAAAACAAAATTTTCTAAATTAGACCGTGACCAAGATTCAGAACTTATAACTGAGTATAATTCCATTCTTACTCATTTTGGTAAACCATTTGAATCCTCTTCAAATGAACATTTTAAACTGTCTGAAAAAGATATTAGAGAAACCGAACATATCAATATAACTTTAGATAATAATGAACACTTCAAACTTAAAACTACTAATCATAAAGACAGAATCTTGCCTCGTTTTGTAACTAGACGGGATAATAATGAATCCGCCAATTATATCCATCCTGTTATTTACCTTGGTCTTGATCGACTAACACCATTAGTCAAAACTAGAAATAAAAATTTTGTTCTTGATATTTCAGAACAAGATAAGGAAGATATCCATATTTTATATAAATCCGTATTGCTTAAAGATTATCCTAATAATTTAACTGCCACTGAGACTAATACAAAAAAGCAAACTGCTGCATATATAGATCCTGAACGTACAATAGAAATGATTTCCTCAGGAGAAGATATTGTTGGACAACTATTACTTGCATTGTATTCATTTAAAAAATTAAAAGATAATTATCCGGATGATTATAAAGGTGGAATTTTATTAGTTGACGAAGTTGATGCAACACTATACCCTGCTGCACAAAATAAACTTCTCGATATATTTTTAGAAAAAGCTCGAGCATGGAATATACAAATATTCGTAACTACTCATTCACTTACTCTTTTAGAACATCTTGAAACAGAAAAAATAAAAAACCAAAGAGTAAATCGCGATGTTAAAATTTTTACAACCAATGAATCTGATATTTCAGATATCAAAATAACTGAACTTGACTTTTTATATAAGTTTAAAAATGAATTACTAGCCCAAGTAAATCAAGAACTAATATTAGATAAAGTAAAAATTTATTTTGAAGACTCTGAAGCATATTTTGTTTTCAAAAGTCTAATTCAAGGATTTAAAGATAGTAATAATTTAGCTATTTCAAAAAGAATCAAGTCGATCAATGGAGTTAGTATTTCTTCAAGCCAATATCAATCGCTTCACAAACATAAAGTTCCTGAATTTACAAAAAACTCCATTATATGTTTAGATGGTGATCAAGAAATAGACAATAGTAAGTACAAAAATTTTATTACCCTACCTAATCATGGCTCAAAAGTTAATCCAGAAGAATTTGTTTTTGATATATTAAACGATCCAAACTCTGGATTTTGGAAGCAGACTAATGATGGCTATAATTATTCAGTTTTTATGAATAATCCCAAGTACCATGTTCTAGAATTCATAAAGAACGGCTCATATGAAGAAGAATATAAAAAACAAAATGGTACATACAAAAATACAAAACCTAGAGAAGTTTGGAAGGATTGGTTTAATGATGAAAAATCAAATTGGAAAGGGCAAAATAATCCAATAGTGTATTGGAAGAATAAGAATCTTGATTCTGTTAATGAATTTGAAAAATCATTAAAAAAAGCATACGATTTTGTGGCCAAAAATAATAAAATACCTGGATTATAAAACTGGCCAAAATTTTTTAAATAGGGTATTATAAATAGAAAGGAGGAATGATTTATGAAAAATATTAGCCCTTTAAGATATCCAGGTGGAAAGTCTCAAATTTACGATTATGTTAGAGAGCTCGTTGTAGCTAACAATTCAACAACTTATATTGAGCCTTATATGGGCGGAATGGGAATTGCTTTGAGGTTACTTTTTAATAATGACGTAGAAAAAATCATGGTAAATGATTTTGATAAAGCAATTTATGCTTTTTGGTATTCTGTGTTAAATTATACTGAACAGCTGATTAAAAAAATTGAGACCACACCTGTCACTATCGAAGAATGGAAAATTCAAAGAGATATCCAGAATAATAAAGATAATTGTGAGGATCTGCTTTCTCTAGGTTTTTCAACTTTGTTCCTCAATCGTACAAATCGTTCAGGAATTATAAAAGCAGGTGTAATTGGTGGATTAAAACAAGACGGAGATTACAAACTTGATTGTCGATTCAATAGAGAAAAAATTATTGAGAAAATTACATTGATTGCATCTCTAAAAAAACGTATTAAACTTTATAATATGGATGCTGAAAAGTTTATTCGTTTAAATATTTCTAGAACAAAAAATTCTTTTACATTTTTTGATCCACCTTATTATAAAAAAGGACCTGGATTATATACAAACTTCTATAATCATGAAAATCATCTTAGTTTAGCCAAATCCATAAAAAAATATATGTCTAATAAAAATTGGATTCTTACATATGATGTTTCTGATGAAATTTTTAAAATGTATAGCAACCTTAGGAATGAAAAGTATTATCTAAATTATTCTGTGACAAAACCTAGTAAAGGAATTGAATATATTTTTTACTCGGAACAATTAATTATTCCAAAAGAAACACAATTTTTGAAAAAAGCTTAAATAAAAATCCCCACACTCGCCATCGCCAAACTTTGAGTGTGAGGATATCCAGTATAGTAAAAGGCATTAAAAAGCCCTTTTTACTATACCCATTTTATCAAGAAATGAGGTAAAAATCAATGGAAATAAAGTCTTATAAAAAGAAAAACGGCGAGACGGCTTATGGTTTCATAGTCTATGTTGGAAAAGAAAATGGAAAAAGTAAGTACGCTCGAAAAAAAGGGTTTGCTACAAAAGCAAAAGCAAGGGCAGCACTACTCCAACTTCAAGAAGATATAGAGAATGGAGAACAGAGCAGGAAAGAAATCACGGTTGAAGAGATTGCTAAAAAATGGCTTAAAGATTACTCTGAAACTGTCCAAGAAAGTACCTACATCAAGACTTCTAGGAATTTCAAGAATCACATCTATCCAGTTTTTGGCAATAAGAAAATAGCTAGTATCACTCCTCTTCAAATGCAAGAGCAGGCCAACGAATGGTCCAGAAAATTAGTCTATGGTCGTAAATTAAAAGGATTGATGAATAATGTTTTTAAATACGCAATCAGGCATGGATATATCGATACTAACCCAGTTGATAGTGTAATTACATCAACAAGAAAGAAATCAGATAACAAGAGCGACTTTTACAACAAAGATGAACTTCAAAAATTCTTAAAACTTGTTGCTAAAACAAAGGATCTAGAGAAGATAACTCTATTCCGTCTTCTGGCCTTCACAGGAGCAAGAAAAGGGGAAATTTTAGCCCTTGAGTGGAATGACTGGACAGATAATACTCTGGACATAAATAAGGCCATTACAAGAGGTTTTGCAGGCGAAGAGATAGGCAACACCAAAACGGTAAGCAGTAATCGACTAATCAGTCTGGACAAGAAAACAAAAAGTATTTTGAAAAAATGGAAAAAGCAAAATCCAAACACCAAATACATTTTTGAAAATGAATTTAAAAAGCCAATTCCAAGCACTCTACCCAGAAAGTGGCTTATCAAAATTGTGGAAGGCAGCGACTTGCGTCCAATTAAAATCCACGGCTTCAGACATACACATGCCAGCCTTTGTTTTGACGCTGGTATGACTTTGAAGCAAGTCCAACATCGTCTAGGGCATTCTGATTTGAAAACGACCATGAACGTCTATACTCACATAACTAAGCAAGCAAAGGATGACATCGGAGAACGCTTTGCCAATTATATTGATTTTTAAACACGACAGACCTTCTTCAAAAAGAGGGTCTGTTTTAGGGTCTGCCTTTTTCGCAAAAGAATACCAAGGAATACCAAAGATAAAAATAAAAAACGTTGATTTAACAACGTTTTACCAAGGAATTCAAAAGAATGCAAAGGAATAATGGAGCCGGTGGGAGTCGAACCCACGTCCAAACACCTGCCAACATATTTGTCTACAACCATAGGTTATGTATTAGTTTAACAGTCCCTCGACACATAACTCAAGCCTAGAAACTGCGAGTCTATCAATCTCTTATCAAGCCGCTAGACAAGACTCAATCGTATCTCGCTAATAATAAGACCTGTCATTGAACACGAGCAATCCAAATCGGGTCACGCCTGCTGGTTTTTAGGCAGCTAGAGCGTAAGAAGTGTTATTTTTTGCAGTTATATTTAACTGAGCGTTTACGTCGCCACACGAGTCGCAAAATATGTCTCATAATGCCTGTCGAATCCGTAACGACCCCAAAAGACAATAAAATCATTATACCTTATCTAACTCAAAAATGCAAAAAGAAAATCAATTAACTAAAAAAGATAGTCTTTCAAAGCTTTAGTCAAAACCTGATAACCAGCAACACTGAGGTGCAGCCCATCAGTTGTAAATTCTTTTTTGAGTTGGCCTGCTTGGTCTGTCAAACTATCAAAAACTGGCACAAATTCCACCTGCATATAGGCAGAAGCAAGCTCTTGATAGGCTTGATTCCATTTCTGAATTTTTTCATTCGAGCGGATATAGACTGTCTGCTTGTACTCCTCTCCTTCATTAACTGGCAAAATGGAAAGCAATTTAATCTCTGTCAATGGATAATCGCGAGCAATTGATTGAATAATAGCTTCGAGATTATTGAGAGCCTCATTCACAGGAACATCTTTTCCAATATCATTTGTCCCAATCAAAAGGACAATTTTATCTACTGCTCCACCGTAAAGATGCGCATCTAGATTCTCTAGTAACAGCCCTGTCTGATAACCTCGAATGCCTCGATTGACAATCGTCTTCGAAGTCCCAAATAGTTCCTGCAGAGGGTAGTATTCGACAATGGAATCCCCAATAAAGAGTATATCTGGTTCTACAACAGAAACCTGATTTAAATGACGGTACTTGGTTTGGATTTTACCTTGTTCCTTTAGCAACCAATCTTCTAATAACTGTACTGCCACTTCATTCTCCTTTTTCTAACCAGTTTTCCAAGATTTGATAAACTCCTCCTTGGCTATTGGCTGGTGCTAGAGCAGTCGCCACAGCTTTGGCCTTGTCATCAGCATTTTCCATCGCATAGGCAATTCCAGCCATTTCAAGCATTTCAACATCATTTTCACTGTCACCAAAAGCCATGATTTGTTGGGGCTTCAAGTCCCAACGCTTGAGTAATTCTTCCAAGCCCCATGCTTTATGAATCCCAGCTTGGAGGATATCAATGCAACCATAGCCACTGGATACAGCACTAACACGGCCATCAAAGAGGTCATTGATTTCTTCCAAGACCGAACTCAAACGTTCCTCACCAACAACCATACTCATCTTGAGCACACCACCAAAGAGGTCAGAAGTTAATTCATCCACAAACTGCATCCGTTGGTAGAATTTTTCAATCATTTCTGGAGTCATAAAACTTTCAAGGTCTGTAAAAATCGTACCTTCCTTGACGAAACCACCCTTCATCCCTGTTACAACAAACTGGTCCTGACACGCTCGAGCCTCGAAATGAGCCAAAGCTTTATCAACAATATTATCATCCCAAGTCTGAGCCTGAATCAATTCATTATTTTCAAAAATACGAGCACCGTTGGCAACCACCAGAACCACTCGATCCACCAAGTGCTCCAGTAGTTGCCTCATACGGTGAATTTCATTGCCCGTCGCGATGACAAAACGAATCCCCCTTTGATCCAACTGATCTAAAATCTTTTCCAAGCGTGGAATATCAAGCTGGCCTCTGGCATCCAGCAAGGTTCCATCCATATCTGTCGCAATTACTTTAATCGTCATTTACTTTCCTCTGGATTCAAGTTAGTCCCACTTTAATCCCACATGTTCGTTCATTTCTTTATAGGCTGTATCAATTCGTTCCTTAGTTGCTTCATCTAACTGGTCACGATGACTACCACCCTCTATGAAATCTTCCAAGATATAGGTTTGATAATGATATAAAGGATATCCTTCTGGTGAAAAGGTTCCCTTTGGTGTTCGATTGACCCAAGTAGGATGAGCTTTAGCTGTTCCGATAGTTGTTTTTCCATCCTTCTTCTTAATGGTCACATCCATGAGCACGCCACGTTCAGTCCACTTAGCATTTTCTACCCCTTCCATGGTCTCAATCCGCTGATTGGAAATAAAGTTCCCCATTGAATAGATAATGAGTTTCTTGTCTCCATCTTTTTCAACAATTTCAGATGGCTCAACTACGTGTGGATGGCCTCCAAAGATAATATCCGCTCCCCATTCAATCATCTTGTGGTACAAAGCCTTTTGCTCTTCAGTCGGTTCTATGCGATACTCAACACCCATCTGAGGCATGATAACAGTAATGTCCGCTTCCTTCTCTGCACGCTCAATTTCAGCCTTCATCTTATCTTCGTTTAGGTCTGAAAGATAGCGGTTGTAGTCTTCTTGAGAAATACTTTGCTCAATTCCATTAAATCCATAAGAATAAGCCAAAAGTGCAACCTTGATACCGTTCACTTCCTTGATAACGAGCGGAGCTTGATCACGTGACTCGTGCGTATAAACTCCAATAGGTGTCATTCCTGCCTTTTCAATAGCATCTGCTGTTGAAATAACTCCCTCAATTTGCGAATCTAAAATGTGATTATGAGCCAAATCAAGTACGTGATACCCCGCATCTTTGATAGTATCCATGACTTCACTTGGAGCATTAAAGAGAGGATAACCCGCTAAATAATGATCCTTATTAATAGTCCCTTCAAAGTCACCAATAGCTAAATCTGCCTGCTTAAGCCATGGTGTCACGTATTCAAAATTCTCATGAAAATCATACGTTCCATCATCTTTTTTAGCTGAAAAGTAGAGAATATCATGATAAAGCAAATCACCATGAGCCATAATTCTAGCAGTTTTTTCCTCTTCCTGACCTTTAGTATTTTGATTCGTCTTATTTGCTTCTTGAGAAATGGCATCCTTTTTTTGACTGGTCAAGGGGATTCCTTGGAAACTTTCAAACAACAAGACAAAGCCCATTGATAAAGCAACTGCTAGTAAAAGTACTGCAACAAATCCTTTATTGCTCCACTTACGGTAACGTCTAAAAAAGTTGACCAAACCTTTCACAAAACGAAAAACTGGCCCACGTTTATGTCTATCTTGTCTTCTTTGCATCTTCATCCTCCCTACTTTCTTATGCAAGCCTTTTCTTTTTATTATATCATAGATAAGAAATTCTTTCACAATTGAATTGAACCTGCTATATATTTTCTACAAATCCTAAAGGCTGTAATACTTTAAATCCTTGTCATTTTGTGATATCATGTAGAGGTAATGAAAGGAGAGAAAATGTCTGCAATAGAACGTATTACAAAAGCTGCTCACTTAATTGATATGAACGATATTATCCGCGAGGGGAATCCTACTCTACGCGCGGTTGCTGAGGAAGTTACTTTCCCCCTATCTGACCAGGAAATTATCCTTGGCGAAAAGATGATGCAATTCCTTAAACATTCCCAAGATCCTGTCATGGCTGAAAAATTAGGACTCCGCGGTGGGGTTGGACTGGCTGCTCCTCAATTAGATATCTCAAAACGTATTATCGCTGTTTTGGTCCCTAATATTGTCGAAGAAGGCGAAACTCCACAGGAAGCCTACGACTTACAAGCCATTATGTACAATCCAAAAATCGTCTCTCACTCCGTTCAAGACGCAGCTCTTGGCGAAGGAGAAGGTTGCCTTTCTGTTGACCGCAACGTGCCTGGATATGTTGTTCGCCATGCCCGCGTTACTGTTGACTACTTTGACAAGGATGGCGAAAAACACCGCATCAAACTTAAAGGCTACAATTCCATTGTTGTTCAGCACGAAATTGACCACATCAACGGTATCATGTTTTACGATCGTATCAATGAAAAAGACCCATTTGCAGTTAAAGATGGCTTACTGATTCTAGAATAAAGAAAATCCCGTTGCAAGACGGGGTTTTATGTTATAATAGAGGCATGAAAACAAATGATATTGTCTATGGCGTCCACGCCGTTACCGAAGCCCTCCTTGCAAACACTGGAAACAAACTCTACCTCCAAGAAGATCTCCGAGGTAAGAATGTTGAGAAAGTCAAGGAACTGGCTACAGAAAAGAAGGTGTCCATTTCTTGGACTTCAAAAAAATCCCTGTCTGAGATGACTGAAGGTGCTGTCCACCAAGGCTTTGTTCTACGAGTGTCTGAATTCGCCTATAGCGAGTTGGATCACATCCTTGCCAAAACACGTCAAGAAGAAAATCCTTTGCTATTGATTCTGGATGGCCTAACTGATCCTCACAACTTAGGCTCCATCTTAAGAACCGCCGATGCGACCAATGTTTCAGGTGTCATCATTCCTAAACACCGTGCTGTCGGTGTTACTCCTGTCGTTGCCAAAACAGCCACAGGTGCTATTGAGCACGTTCCAATTGCCCGAGTGACAAATCTGAGCCAAACTCTGGACAAACTAAAGGATGAAGGCTTCTGGACCTTTGGAACAGATATGAATGGGACTCCTTGCCATAAGTGGAATACAAAAGGGAAAATTGCCCTCATCATCGGAAATGAAGGAAAAGGTATCTCTAGCAACATCAAAAAACAGGTCGATGAAATGATTACCATTCCTATGAATGGACATGTTCAAAGCCTTAATGCCAGTGTTGCTGCAGCCATTCTTATGTACGAAGTTTTCCGAAATCACCTATAAAAGAGGTTAGACAAAAACTTACTTCTAGATAAAACCGCACAGTGATTTCAGCTTGATTGTGAGCAAAGCTGAAATCACTGTGCGGTTTTTGAATAGCTGATTTGCAAATTGAATTCTTGAACAATTTTTTAAAATCCATGCTCATGGAAATGAATCCTAGCTCAACTACGACGGCCTACTTGTCTCTAACACACACTTTGAGCACGACCAAAAAATTCTCTAATCTGCTAAAAACGAGATCAGTTGCCACCTTCCATTTGACATAGAGTCTAGATCCTTCTTCACTACATCATGTGTTCTGAACGAAGTTTTTGAAAGCAATGTTAAGCAGGGCCATACCAAATTGATTTCTGAGTTCAATTATATAAGAAAATGAGCATCTCCAACTACGAGAATGCTCATTTTTTAGGATTGTATAGGCATATTTTACATATGTTTCAAGCGTTCAATCCGTTCTGAGATAGGTGGATGGGTATAAAAGAGTTTTTGGAACCCTCCCCCTTTCTTGGGATCATTGATATAAAGTGCACTGCTGGCATCATCTACAGGACGACTCATGGGTTTACTTTTGTCTAACTTTCGTAGAGCATTGATCATCCCTTGAGGATTGCGCGTCAACTCAACACTGGAAGCATCAGCTAGGAATTCCCTCTGACGAGAAATAGCTAATTGTACCAAGGTTGCAGCGAGAGGTGCCAGAACAATAGCTAGTAGTGAAACCACGAGCATAATGATTTCTAAGCCATTTCCATCCCGATCATCATCACTTCGTCTGCGACCTGCGCCACCCCACCACATCATACGACCTGCCATACTAGAAAGCATAGTGATAGCACTGGCCAGGGCAACAGCAATAGTCGAAATACGGATATCGTAATTACGAATATGACTGACTTCATGTCCCATAACAGCTTCTAGCTCCTCACGATTCATGATAGCAAGGAGACCTGACGTCGCAGCAACCGCCGCGTTTTGAGGGTTAGAACCTGTCGCAAAGGCATTTAAGGCTGGATCATCAATGATGAAAACACGAGGCATAGGAATCTGAGCGACCATAGCCATATCTTCCACTACATGGTAGAGGTCTGGTGCCGTTTGTTCATCAACCTCACGCGCTCCATTCATGGACATGACAATCTCTGTTGATTGAAAAATCATGGACAAGGCATAGATAAAGCCGATAATCAGTGCGATAATCAAACCACCAAGTCCAGATCGCATAAAAAGGTAACCAACCGCATAGCCAACCAGAGCTAAGAGTAGGAAAAATACCAGCAATAAAATCCAGGTTTTTCGTTTATTGCTTGCAATTTGATCAAACAACATCTTAGTCACCTAAACCGCTAAAATCAACCTTAGGAACTGCCTTTTCCTCTTCTGGTGTTTGAAGGAAATCTGCTGCTTTAAATCCAAACATTCCAGCGATAATATTGCTTGGGAAAGTTTCCAATTTTACATTGTATTTGCTGACAACACTGTTATAGAGTTGACGAGAGTAAGAAATTTTATTTTCTGTGTTTGTCAACTCCTCTTGCAATTTAACAAAGTTGGCACTAGCTTTCAAATCTGGATAGCTTTCTGCAACTGCAAAAATACCTGAAACCTGACGAGTGAGGGCATCACTAGCTTTCATAGCTTCTGCTGGTGAAGTCGCTGCCGCCACTTGATTACGTAGTTCTGCCACCTTTTCAAGGGTAGAACCTTCATATTTGGCATAACCTTTTACAGTCTCAATCAAGTTTGGCAAGAGATCATTTCGACGTTTCAACTGAACATCAATCTGGCTCCAAGCCTCCTTTGTTTGCATACGATTCTTAACCAAACCGTTATAGCTAACAATCACAAAAATAACAACAAGAGCCAAAACTCCAAGAATAATCCAAGTCATGATATAAGTCCTTTCTACTTTTAGATTAGTACCAGTATATCAAATTTTTTATGATTGTGGTAAAATAAGATGATACTAAAGAAGGAAATAACTATGAAACCAGAAACATTTTACAACCTGCTTGCCGAGCAGAATCTTCTACTTTCGGACCAGCAAAAAAAACAATTTGAACGTTATTTTGAACTCTTGGTCGAGTGGAATGAAAAGATTAATTTAACAGCCATTACGGACAAAGAAGAAGTTTATCTCAAACATTTTTACGATTCGATTGCACCTATTCTGCAAGGCTTGATTCCCAATGAAACTATCAAACTTCTTGACATCGGTGCTGGGGCAGGCTTTCCTAGTCTACCAATGAAAATCCTCTATCCTCAGTTAGATGTAACTATCATTGATTCTCTCAACAAGCGCATCAACTTCCTCCAACTTTTGGCTCAAGAACTGGATTTGGATGGTGTTCATTTCTACCATGGACGTGCAGAAGACTTTGCCCAAGACAAGAACTTCCGTGCTCAATATGATTTTGTAACGGCTCGTGCGGTTGCCCGCATGCAGGTTTTGTCTGAATTGACTATTCCCTACCTTAAGGTTGGCGGAAAACTATTGGCACTCAAGGCCAGCAATGCGCCTGAGGAGTTATTTGAAGCTAAGAATGCCCTCAACCTCCTTTTTAGTAAAGTCGAAGACAATCTCAGCTACGCCCTACCAAATGGAGATCCGCGTTATATCACAGTGGTAGAAAAGAAAAAAGAAACGCCCAACAAATACCCAAGAAAGGCTGGCATGCCAAATAAACGCCCGCTTTAAATTTTTTAGTAAAAAAATATTTACAAAGTTTGTAATTTCTGCTATACTATCACAAGCAAAGGTTTTTAATGTCATCCCGTGAGGTGACGAAGACGCAGAAATATTTGAAACTCTTTAAAGTCTAGATTTTAAAGAAGTCTTACTCTGAGGGCCTATTGCTGTAAAATAATGGGCTCTTTTTTGATGCCCAAAAGTGAGGTTTATATGAAACAAGAATCAACTGTTGATTTGTTACTAGACGTTGACCAACGTCCTTCGGCTGGAAAAGGAATTCTCCTTAGTTTCCAACACGTTTTCGCCATGTTCGGAGCGACCATCTTAGTACCATTGATTTTGGGAATGCCTGTATCTGTTGCTCTTTTTGCTTCAGGTGTTGGAACACTCATCTACATGATTTCAACTGGTTTTAAAGTTCCAGTTTATCTAGGTTCTTCATTTGCCTTTATCACAGCAATGTCACTTGCTATGAAAGAAATGGGTGGTGATGTATCTGCTGCACAAACAGGGGTTATCTTGACTGGTTTGGTCTATGTCCTTGTGGCTACAAGTGTTCGTTTTGCGGGTACAAAATGGATTGATAAACTCTTGCCACCAATCATCATCGGACCTATGATCATCGTTATCGGTCTTGGACTTGCAGGTTCAGCTGTTACCAATGCTGGTCTTGTAGCTGATGGAAATTGGAAAAATGCTCTTGTAGCAGTTGTTACTTTCTTGATTGCTGCATTTATCAATACAAAAGGAAAAGGCTTCCTACGAATCATTCCATTCCTCTTTGCCATTATCGGTGGTTACCTCTTCGCACTAACCCTTGGCTTGGTTGACTTTACACCAGTTCTTAAAGCCAACTGGTTTGAGATTCCTGGTTTCTACTTGCCATTTAGCACAGGTGGTGCCTTTAAAGAGTACAATCTTTACTTTGGTCCAGAAACCATCGCCATCTTGCCAATCGCTATCGTAACAATTTCTGAGCATATTGGAGACCATACTGTTTTGGGTCAAATCTGTGGCCGTCAATTCTTGAAAGAACCAGGTCTTCACCGTACTCTTCTTGGTGACGGTATCGCAACTTCTGTTTCTGCCTTCCTTGGTGGACCAGCCAATACAACTTACGGAGAAAATACAGGGGTTATCGGTATGACTCGTATCGCTTCTGTCTCAGTTATCCGTAACGCTGCCCTTATCGCAATTGCCCTTAGCTTCCTTGGCAAATTTACTGCCTTGATTTCAACCATTCCAAATGCTGTACTTGGTGGTATGTCAATCCTTCTCTATGGAGTTATCGCCAGCAACGGTTTGAAAGTTTTGATCAAAGAACGTGTTGATTTTGGTCAAATGCGTAACCTAATCATCGCAAGTGCTATGTTGGTCCTTGGACTTGGAGGAGCTATCCTTAAACTTGGTCCAGTTACCCTTTCAGGTACTGCCCTATCAGCCATGACAGGAATCATCTTGAACTTAATCTTGCCATACGAAAATAAAGACTAAGAGTCTAAACATATCAAAAAACGAGCATTTCCAATTACGGAAGTGCTCATTTTTCTTCTTTCTAAAAAAGGAAAGCCCTGCGGCCTTCCCTTGTCTTACTTACATTTCTTCTTCGCTTTTTTCATTTTATTCGCCATGCGTTTCATGGATTGCTTCATAGCAAATTCACCGATTTTACCCTTGAGTCCACCACCAAACATCTGGCTCATATCTGGCATTCCTGCTCCTCCGAGAGCTGACAAGTCAGGCATACCGCCTTGTCCCATCATTCCTTCAAGGGCAGACATATCCATTCCTCCCATATTTGGCATATTTTTAGGAAGATTGTTAGGGTTGATGCCCATTTGCTTCATCATCTTATTCATATCACCAGACATGACACCTTGCATAAGTTGTTTAGCCTGGTTAAAGTCTTTGATGAATTTATTAACTTCGACAAAACTATTTCCAGAACCAGCTGCGATACGACGGCGACGGCTTGGATTTAGCAAATCTGGATTTTCACGTTCTTCAGGTGTCATTGAAGACACAATAGCACGTTTGCGAGCAATCTGGCGTTCATCTACCTTCATGTTTTGAAGGGCTGGATTGTTAGCCATACCTGGAATCATCTTGAGCAAGTCTTCCATTGGGCCCATGTTTTGCACCTGATCCAACTGATCAATGAAATCATTGAAATCAAAGGTGTTCTCACGCATCTTCTCAGCCATTTCAAGGGCTTTTTGCTCATCGTATTCTTGAGAAGCTTTCTCAATCAGAGTGAGCATATCCCCCATGCCAAGGATACGACTAGACATACGATCTGGGTGGAAGGTCTCAATGTCCGTAATCTTTTCACCTGTACCAGTGAATTTGATTGGTTTTCCAGTAATGTGTCGAACAGATAGGGCAGCACCACCACGAGTATCGCCATCAATCTTAGTAAGGATAACCCCAGTCACTTCCAACTGAGCATTAAACTCACGCGCAACATTGGCCGCTTCTTGACCAATCATGGCATCAACGACAAGCAGGATTTCATTTGGTTGAGCCAATGCTTTCACGTCACGAAGTTCATTCATCAAAAGCTCATCAATCTGCAAACGACCTGCAGTATCAATCAAGACATAGTCGTTATGATTGGCTTGAGCTTGTTCCAAACCTTGACGAACAATCTCAACCGCTGGAACCTCTGTCCCAAGAGCGAAAACCGGCACATCGATTTGTTGACCCAGAGTTTTCAACTGATCAATGGCAGCAGGACGATAAATATCCGCCGCAATCATCAAAGGACGAGCATTTTCTTCCTTCTTGAGTTTGTTGGCCAATTTACCTGCAAAGGTTGTTTTACCAGCCCCCTGCAAACCGACCATCATGATGATTGTAGGAATCTTAGGTGACTTGATAATTTCTGCCGTATCAGAACCCAAAACAGCCGTCAATTCCTCATCAACGATTTTAATAATTTGTTGCGCAGGATTAAGGGTATCAATGACCTCATGCCCGACTGCACGCTCACGAACTTTCTTGATAAAGTCCTTTACAACAGGCAAGGCAACGTCGGCCTCAAGCAAGGCCAAGCGAATTTCTTTGGTTGCCTCCTGGACATCAGATTCAGAGATTTTTCCTTTTTTACGTAGATTTTTAAAGACGTTCTGCAAACGTTCTGTTAAACTTTCAAATGCCATGTTTCTTCCTCTTATTCTCTATTATCAATGCTTGTTAAAATTTCTATCTGCTCCTGCAGAAAGTCATCCTTGGGATAGCGCTCCAAAATCTGATCAAAAATCTGACTCCGAACAATATAGTCCGAGTACATGTGCAATTTCATCTCATAATCTTCCAGAATCTTTTCTGTCCGCTTGATATTATCATAGACAGCCTGACGACTGACACCAAACTCCTCGGCAATCTCAGCAAGGCTGTAATCATCAGCGTAGTAGAGCTCTATATAATTCATTTGCTTATCTGTCAAAAGCGCCGCATAAAATTCAAAGAGCGCATTCATACGATTGGTTTTTTCGATTTCCATAACTTTTATTATACCAAAAATTAGCCTAATCTACCACACCAGGAAGTCAATCCAAGAAGATAGATAGCTAAATTTGAAAAAGACATGAGCCTAGCCCCAAGTAATTTCCAATTGATAGCTGGCAAAGGGATGTCCCTCTTGATTTTGTAGTTGATAATCTAGTTCAATCTTTTGTCTATCAACTTGATAATGGCTCGTTTGGATGATAAACTCCTGCATGCCCATAGGTGTGGGAATATAGGCTAAACTATCACTATCCTTTAAAAAGCGCATAATGGTCTTGGGATTGGAAAAACGGCTCATCACCAGTTCTTGACCATGGAATTTAATCACTACTTTTTCCTTTTCCTCATTGTAGAAAAGCAGGTAGCTATAATCTCCTTTTTCATGCACTTCCACGTCATAGAGTTGGTCAATCACTTCCAACTGCTCATCAAACTGAATCGTATTTCGCATCCGAATCTTCACATCAGGTCCTCTTTCTTGTCTCTTGTCCTACTATTTTACCAAAAAGAGCAGGATTTTGCTATAATGGTCATATGAACGAAAAAGTATTCCGTGACCCAGTTCACAACTACATCCATGTCAATAATCAAATCATCTATGACTTGATTAATACAAAAGAATTTCAACGTTTGCGCCGTATCAAGCAACTAGGAACTTCCAGTTATACCTTCCACGGTGGGGAACACAGCCGCTTCTCCCATTGTCTAGGAGTGTATGAGATTGCACGACGCATCACGGAGATTTTTGAAGAAAAATATCCTGAGGAATGGAATCCTGCCGAGTCTCTCTTGACCATGACCGCTGCTCTCCTACATGACCTTGGGCATGGTGCTTACTCCCATACTTTTGAACATCTCTTTGATACAGACCATGAAGCCATTACTCAGGAGATTATCCAAAGTCCTGAAACGGAGATTCACCAAGTCCTACTACAAGTAGCGCCAGATTTTCCAGAAAAGGTAGCCAGTGTCATAGACCATACCTATCCTAACAAGCAGGTTGTGCAACTCATTTCTAGTCAGATTGATGCGGACCGCATGGACTATCTCTTGCGCGACTCCTATTTTACAGGAGCATCCTATGGGGAATTTGACCTGACTCGCATTCTCCGAGTCATTCGTCCTATCGAAAATGGCATCGCCTTTCAGCGCAATGGCATGCACGCCATCGAAGACTACGTCCTCAGTCGCTACCAGATGTATATGCAGGTCTATTTCCACCCAGCAACACGTGCCATGGAAGTTCTCCTACAGAATCTCCTCAAACGCGCCAAGGAACTCTATCCTGAAGAAAAAGATTTCTTTGCACGAACTTCTCCACATCTCCTGCCTTTCTTTGAAAAAAATGTGACCTTGTCTGATTATCTAGCTCTGGATGATGGTGTGATGAATACCTACTTCCAACTCTGGATGACCAGTCCTGACAAGATTCTTGCAGACCTGTCGCAACGTTTTGTCAACCGCAAGGTCTTTAAATCCATTACCTTTTCACAGGAAGACCAAGACCAACTCGCTAGCATGAGAAAATTGGTTGAAGACATCGGCTTTGATCCCGACTACTATACTGCCATTCATAAGAACTTTGACCTCCCTTATGATATCTATCGTCCCGAATCTGAAAATCCACGGACACAGATTGAGATTTTACAGAAAAATGGAGAACTGGCCGAACTCTCTAGCCTGTCTCCTATCGTCCAATCCCTTGCTGGCAGCCGCCACGGAGATAATCGTTTCTATTTTCCAAAAGAAATGTTGGACCAAAACAGCATCTTCGCAAGCATTACCCAGCAATTTTTACATTTAATTGAGAACGATCATTTTACGCCAAATAAGAAATAATGGAGGAAATTTATGAGTATTAAACTAATTGCCGTCGATATCGACGGAACCCTAGTCAACAGTCAAAAGGAGATTACTCCTGAAGTCTTTTCTGCCATCCAAGATGCCAAAGAAGCTGGTGTCAAAGTCGTGATTGCAACTGGTCGCCCTATCGCAGGTGTTGCTAAACTTCTGGACGACTTGCAGTTGAGAGACGAGGGTGACTATGTTGTAACCTTTAATGGTGCCCTTGTCCAAGAAACTGCTACAGGTCATGAGATTATTAGTGAATCCTTGACTTATGAGGATTATCTGGATATGGAATTTCTCAGTCGCAAGCTCGGTGTCCATATGCACGCTATTACTAAGGACGGTATCTATACTGCCAATCGCAATATCGGAAAATACACAGTGCACGAATCAACCCTCGTCAGCATGCCTATCTTCTACCGCACTCCTGAAGAAATGGCTGGCAAGGAAATTGTCAAGTGTATGTTCATCGATGAACCAGAAATACTCGATGCTGCAATTGAAAAAATCCCAGCAGAATTTTACGACCGCTACTCTATCAACAAGTCTGCTCCTTTCTACCTCGAACTCCTTAAAAAGAATGTAGACAAGGGTTCAGCTATTACTCACTTAGCTGAAAAACTAGGATTGACCAAAGATGAAACCATGGCGATTGGTGACGAAGAAAATGACCGCGCCATGCTGGAAGTCGTTGGTAACCCAGTTGTCATGGAAAACGGAAATCCAGAAATCAAAAAAATAGCCAAATACATCACTAAAACAAATGACGAATCTGGCGTTGCCCATGCCATCCGTACATGGGTATTGTAAAAGGAAAGAATAGACGAAAACCGCTTAGCTGAGCGGTTTTTTGTCTATTTCATCTTAGAATTAACAATAGTTTCAAAAAATAAATCAGTTTTCTTTGATAACTCGATTGAGTAATCTGTCCATCCCAACAGATTATCATCAAATGATTCTATCGCAAATAAAAGTAGATTTCTTGCAAGTTCTTGAGTAATTAAATCTTTTGGTGTCACAATATTATTATTCTTTCTATCACAATAAATTGCTTTTTCTCTTAAATCTTTTAATTCACCAGAATAAATAAATTGAAATATCTTTTCCAAATTTTCATTAGAAATTGTATTGTTAATCCTTTCTCCCATACAAATAGTGTAGCTCGCTCCAACAATTTGTTTAGACTTATGATCTCTTAATTTATCTTTTCTCACATAGGAATCTGAACCTTTAATAAATATTCCCATTTGAATTTTTCCGACCTCTTCTAGCACACTAATAGCTAAAAAAGAGGAGGAGGTATATGAATTGTTTATATATAAAACATATGAATCCGAAAGCAACTGAACAACATGATCTAAGCATTTATTCAATTCTTCATTTGAGGAAATATAAAAATTGCTAGTTCCGTTTAAGATAGATTCTATCTTATCAAAAGAAAAATCTTTATCGACCATTAGTACTCCAAATTTTATAATGCATGATAATTTGTCAAAGTAATTCTAGGGGTTGCTTATCAAACCTATGTCAACACTTTATATAATTCTTGTAATTTAGGGGCGAATTTGGGGCGAAACATCTCAAACACCCAGTAAAATCAATAGTTTCTA
>NZ_AJJL01000008.1 GCF_000257905.1 Streptococcus mitis SK579 | reverse complement strand
CCGTTGTGACTGAAAAAGGAGAACCTGAAGTTCAAGCTGAGTTGCCAGAAGCTGTAGTCACAGAAAAGGGTGAACCTGAAGTACAAGCTGAGTTGCCAGAAGCTGTAGTCACAGAAAAGGGTGAACCTGAAGTACAAGCTGAGTTACCTGAATATACTACAAAAGTTGCACCAACTTTGACTTTGGATAAGATTACAGAAGATGCGATGGATCGTTCAGCTAAATTGGATTACACTCTTGAAAATACAGATAATGCTGAAATCAAGAGCATTATAGCTGAGATTAAGGATGGGAATACTGTTGTTAAGCGAGTTGACTTATCTAAAGAAAAATTGACAGATGCTGTTCAAGGTTTGGATTTATTCAAAGATTATAAAATTGCAACAACAATGACTTACAACCGTGGTGAAGGTGATGAAACGTCTAAATTGGATGAAAAACCTTTACGTTTAGAGTTGAAAAAAGTTGAAATTAAAAATATCGCATCTACTAATTTAGTGAAGGTAAATGATGATGGTACTGAAACACCTAGTGATTTTATGAATGAAAAACCTTCAGATGAAGATGTGAAGAAAATGTACTTAAAAATCACTAGTCGCGATAATAAGGTAACTCGTTTAGCTGTTGACTCTATTGAAGAGGTGACAGAAGAAGGTAAAAAACTTTATAAAATCACTGCTGAAGCGCAAGATTTAATTCAACATACAGACCCAACGAAGGTTCGTAATAAGTATGTGCATTATATTGAAAAACCAGTTCCAAAAGTTGAAAATGTTTATTATAACTTTAAAGAATTGGTAGATGCTATGAATGCTGATAAAAATGGTACATTTAAAATTGGTGCAGATTTGAATGCAACGAATGTACCAACACCTAAGAAATGGTATGTTGACGGCGACTTTAGAGGTACATTGAAGAGTGTAGATGGGAAACACTATACCATTCACAACACGGAGCGTCCTCTATTCAGGAACATTATCGGTGGTACAGTAACCAAAGTAAATCTGGGGAATGTAAATATCAATATGCCTTGGGCAGACCGCATTGCACCGATTGCCGATACCATTAAAGGTGGAGCTAAAATCGAAGATGTCAAAGTGACTGGTAATGTATTAGGTAGAAACTGGGTATCTGGATTTATTGATAAGATTGATAACCAAGGTACACTCAGAAATGTGGCCTTTATCGGTAATGTAACTGCTGTCGGTGATGGTGGACAATACTTGACCGGTATCGTTGGTGAAAACTGGAAAGGTTTAGTAGAAAAAGCATATGTGGATGCTAATCTTGTCGGTGATAAGGCAAAAGCTGCGGGAATTGCTTATAGTTCACAAAACGGTGGGGATAACGGTGCTGTAAGTCGTGATGGTGCGATTAAGAAATCAGTTGCAAAAGGAACCATTACTGTAGCTAAACCAATCGAAAATGGTGGTGTTGTAGGAAGCATGAAGCATCACGGTTCCGTTGAAGATTCAATTTCCATGATGAAAGTATCTAATGGTGAAATTTTCTATGGTTCTAGTGATATTGATTATGATGGTGGCTATTGGACAGGAAATAATGTGAAACGAAATTACGTTGTAGTAGGTGTCAGTGATGGGAATTCTAGCTACCAGCGTTCAAAAGACAAAAATCGTATTAAACCTATTTCTGAAGAAGAGGCAAAATCTAAAATTGAAGCTACAGGCATATCCGCAGATAAATACGAAATCAACGAACCTATCGTCAACCGCCTAAATCGTTTAACAAGAAAAGAAGATGAGTATAAGACAACTCAAGACTACAAAACAGAACGTGATTTAGCATATCGAAATATTGCAAAACTCCAACCATTCTACAATAAAGAATGGATTGTTAACCAAGGTAACAAACTTGCAGAAGATTCAAACTTGTTGACAAAAGAAGTGTTATCAGTTACAGGAATGAAAGACGGACAATTTGTAACTGATTTATCAGATATTGATAAGATTATGGTTCACTATGCTGATGGTACTAAGGAAGAAATGGATGTTACTAAGAATACTGATTCTAAAGTGAAACAAGTTCGTGAATATACCATCGCTGGACAAAACGTTGTTTATACACCAAATATGGTTGAGAAAGACCGTGTGAAACTAATTACAGATGTGAAAGAGAAGTTAGCTTCAGTCACATACGATTCGCAAGATGTTCGTAAAATTATTGGAAATCCATCTGATTTGTATCTAGAAGAAAGCTTTGCTGATGTTAAAGCTAATCTCGATAAATTTGTGAAAGCTTTAGTCGAAAACGAAGACCATCAATTAAATAGTGACGAAGCTGCGATGAAAGCACTTGTAAAGAAAGTTGACGACAACAAAGCGAAAATCATGATGGCTCTATCTTACTTGAACCGTTACTATAACATTAAGTATACTGACAACAGTATGAGTATCAAAGACATTATGATATTTAAACCTGACTTCTACGGTAAAACACCAAGTGTGTTAGATCGATTGATTAACATTGGGTCTAGCGAGAAGAACTTAAAGGGTGACCGAACTCAGGATGCTTATCGTGAAATCATTGCAAGTAATACTGGTAAAGGTAGTCTTCGTAACTTCCTAGAATACAACATGCGTTTGTTCACTGAGGATAAAGATATTAACGATTGGTTTATCCATTCTGCTAAAAATGTATATGTTTCAGAACCTAAGACAACAAATACAGAGTTGAAAGATAAACGTCACCGTGTATTCGATGGTTTAGATAATGGTGTTCATGGACGTATGATTCTACCACTTCTAACGCTCAAAGATGCTCATATGTTCTTAATTTCAACATATAATACGATGGCGTACAGTTCATTTGAGAAATACGGTAAACATACAGAAGAAGCTAGAAATGAGTTCAAAAAAGAAATTGATAAGGTTGCTCACGCGCAACAAACTTACCTTGACTTCTGGTCACGTTTAGCATTGCCAAGTGTACGAGATAGATTGCTTAAGAGTGAGAAAATGGTACCAACACCTGTTTGGGATAATCAGACCTACAATGGTTCTCCTGTAGGTCGTCAAGGATTTGACGGTAAAGGTAACCCTGTAGCCCCAATTCGTGAATTATATGGTCCAACGTGGCGACACCATGATAGAGACTGGCGTATGGGTGCTATGGCATCAATTTTTGATGACCCGAATAATGATGACAAGGTCTTGTTTATGGTGACGGATATGATTAGTCCGTTTGGTATTTCAGCCTTCACTCACGAAACAACACACGTGAACGATAGAATGCTTTACTTCGGTGGTCATAGACATCGTCAGGGTACAGACGTTGAAGCTTATGCTCAAGGTATGTTACAAACGCCAGATAAATCGACAACCAATGGTGAATATGGCGCTTTGGGTCTTAACATGGCTTATCATCGTGAAAATGATGGTGATCAGTGGTATAATTATGATCCAGATAAATTGAAAACTCGTGAAGATATCGACCGTTATATGAGAAATTATAATGATGCTCTTATGATGTTAGACCATCTTGAGGCTGATGCTGTATTACCACGATTAAAAGGTGACAATAGCAAGTGGTTCAAGAAAATTGACAGAGTCGATAGACATGTTGATGGTTTAAATAAATTAACCGCTCCACACCAATGGGATAAAGTTCGTGACCTAAATGATGGAGAGAAAACTAAATCATTAGCAAGTATCGATGATTTGGTTGATAATAACTTTATGACCAAACATAATAATCCAGGTAATGGTATATTCCGACCAGAGGACTTTACGCCTAATTCAGCATATGTTAATGTTCAAATGATGGCTGGTATTTATGGTGGTAATACAAGTAAAGGTGCCCCAGGTTCATTATCATTCAAGCATAATGCCTTCCGTATGTGGGGTTACTTTGGCTATGAAAATGGATTTATCGGATATGTATCTAGTAAATACCAAGGTGAAGCTAATAGAGAGAACAACAAGCTATTAGGTGATGATTTCATTATCAAGAAAGTGTCTAAGGATAAATTCAATAATCTTGAAGAGTGGAAAAAAGAGTGGTTCAAAGAGGTTAAATCAAAGGCAGAAAAAGGATTTACTGCTATTGAAATTGATGGTCGTCGAATTACTAATTATGATGAGCTAAAATCCCTGTTTGATAAAGCAGTTGAAGAAGATCTTAAACTAGGTGGAACAGATAAAACTGTTACTCTTAAATCCAAGGTATTCAAAGCTCTTCTTAAGAACACAGACGGTTTCTTTAATCCGTTATTTAAATAATATAAAAGCTGAGTAAGTGAAATAATATAGAGCTCAGAATCAGTCTGGCTCTATATTTTTATTTTTAAGAAGATGATTCGTCATCTTCTTTTTTTGATATTGAGTGCGGTGAAAATCCTCTTTGTTGAAGCTTACAGTTTTTGAAATCTAATATCCTTTATAAAAGTTTACTGTTTTATAAAAGACATAAATAAAATTATGTCTAATAGATTTCTCATAACCAAAAGAGCATGCAAAAAAGGCTAATTTATGATAGAATAGAGGATAAGAAAGAAAACGTTTTTAAAATTTTTCAATCCGAAGGAGATATATTATGGCTACTATTCAATGGTTTCCTGGTCACATGTCTAAAGCGCGTCGACAGGTGCAGGAAAATTTAAAATTTGTTGATTTTGTGACGATTTTGGTGGATGCACGCTTACCTCTATCTAGTCAAAATCCTATGTTGACCAAAATTGTTGGTGACAAACCAAAACTCTTGATTTTAAACAAGGCGGACTTGGCCGACCCAGCAATGACCAAAGAATGGCGTCAATATTTTGAATCACAAGGAATCCAGACGCTAGCTATCAACTCTAAAGAGCAAGTAACTGTAAAAGTTGTGACGGATGCTGCCAAAAAGCTCATGGCTGATAAGATTGCTCGCCAGAGAGAACGTGGGATTAAAATCGAAACCTTGCGTACCATGATTATCGGGATTCCAAACGCTGGTAAATCAACTCTCATGAACCGTTTGGCTGGTAAGAAAATTGCCGTTGTCGGCAACAAACCAGGTGTGACCAAGGGTCAACAATGGCTCAAAACTAATAAAGACCTGGAAATCTTGGATACACCAGGGATTCTCTGGCCTAAGTTTGAAGATGAAACTGTTGCTCTTAAGTTAGCCTTGACTGGAGCTATCAAAGACCAGTTGCTTCCTATGGATGAGGTAACTATTTTTGGTCTCAATTATTTCAAAGAACATTATCCAGAAAAGCTGGCTGAACGCTTCAAACAAATGAAAATTGAAGAAGAAGCTCCTGTTATTATTATGGATATGACCCGTGCCCTCGGTTTCAGAGACGACTATGACCGCTTTTACAGTCTCTTCGTGAAGGAAGTCCGTGATGGCAAACTCGGTAACTATACCTTAGATACATTGGAAGACCTAGATGGCGACGATTAAAGAAATCAAAGAACTCCTTGCAACGGTCACGGAGTTAGAAAGTCCTGTTTTTTTAAAACTCGAAAAGGATAGTCGCTCTGGAGTTCAAAAGGAAATCAGCAAGCGTAAAAAAGCCATTCAGGCAGAATTGGATGAGGATCTTCGTTTGGAAGCTATGCTTTCCTATGAAAAAGAACTTTATAAGCAAGGTTTGACCTTAATTGCTGGTGTTGATGAGGTTGGCCGTGGTCCTCTGGCTGGACCTGTAGTCGCTGCAGCCGTTATTTTACCTCAAAATTGTAAGATTCAAGGCCTCAATGACAGCAAGAAAATTCCTAAAAAGAAACATCTGGAAATTTTCCAAGCCGTTCAAAACCAAGCCCTGTCAATCGGCATTGGTATCATGGATAATCAAGTCATCGACCAAGTCAATATCTATGAAGCGACCAAACTGGCTATGAAGGAAGCAATCTCCCAGCTCAGTCCTCAACCAGAGCACCTTTTGATAGATGCCATGAAACTGGATTTACCAATTTCACAAACCTCCATCATCAAAGGCGATGCTAATTCTCTTTCAATTGCAGCAGCTTCCATAGTAGCCAAGGTGACACGTGATGAATTGATGAAGGACTACGATCAGCAGTTCCCTGGCTATGATTTTACTGCTAATGCAGGATATGGAACAGCTAAACACCTCGAAGGACTCGAAAAACTAGGAGTTACCCCAATTCACCGAACCAGCTTTGAACCCGTTAAATCACTGGTTTCTGGAGAAAAAGAAAGTTAAGTTAGAAGGAATGATTATGGAGGAACAGTCAAAAACACTCAGTTCCAAGAAAGAATTTGCCTTTGCCTCGAGCACCATATTATCCCAAGTTGGACGAGGAATCATTGTCGGTCTCGTTGTTGGAATTATCGTTGGATCCTTTCGTTTCTTAATTGAAAAAGGCTTCCACCTGATACAAGGACTTTATCAAGAACAAGCGCACCTAGTGCGCAATCTTTTTGTACTGGTTTTGTTTTATGTACTCATCTGTTGGCTCAGTGCTAAACTAACACGGTCAGAAAAAGATATCAAAGGCTCAGGAATTCCTCAAGTCGAAGCCGAATTAAAGGGATTGATGAGTCTCAACTGGTGGAGTGTTCTCTGGAAAAAATATGTGCTAGGTATTCTTGCTATTGCCAGTGGACTTATGCTGGGGCGTGAAGGGCCAAGTATTCAACTTGGAGCGGTTGGTGGAAAAGGTATTGCCAAGTGGCTCAAATCTAGTCCAGTAGAGGAGCGTTCCTTAATTGCTAGTGGAGCTGCCGCTGGTCTAGCTGCAGCCTTTAATGCTCCGATTGCAGGACTTCTCTTTGTTGTAGAAGAAGTCTATCATCATTTTTCGCGCTTTTTCTGGGTTTCCACTCTAGCAGCTAGTCTCGTAGCAAACTTTATCTCACTACTCATATTTGGTCTAACGCCAGTGCTAGACATGCCTGACAATATTCCTCTCATGACCCTAGATCAGTATTGGATTTACCTCCTTATGGGGATTTTTCTAGGACTTTCCGGTTTTCTCTATCAGAAAGCTGTATTAAACGTCGGCAGAGTTTATGATTGGCTTGGTCAAAAAATGCGTTTGGATAGAGCTTATTATCCAATTCTGGCTTTTATTCTCATCATACCAGTCGGAATTTTCTTACCACAAATCCTTGGTGGTGGAAATCAGGTTGTCCTCTCCCTAACTGAGCAAAATTTTAGTTTCCAAGTTCTATTAGCTTACTTTTTGATCCGCTTTGTGTGGAGCATGATTAGTTATGGAAGTGGCCTTCCAGGAGGAATTTTCCTACCAATTTTAGCGCTTGGTTCCTTACTCGGTGCCCTAGTTGGTCTTATTTGTGTCAATCTTGGACTTGTCAGTCAAGAGCAGTTTCCTATATTTGTCATTCTAGGAATGAGTGGTTATTTTGGAGCAATATCTAAGGCCCCCTTAACTGCTATGATACTCGTGACTGAGATGGTAGGAGATATTCGCAACCTCATGCCACTTGGCTTAGTAACCTTAGTTGCCTACATCATCATGGATCTGCTCAAAGGTGCGCCAGTCTATGAAGCTATGTTGGAAAAAATGCTGCCAGAAGAAGCGTCAGATGAAGGCGAAGTCACCCTCATTGAAATCCCAGTTTCAGATAAAATAGCAGGGAAACAGGTTCATGAACTCAACTTACCACACAATATTCTCATCACAACCCAAGTTCATAATGGTAAGAGCCAAACAGTTAACGGCTCAACTAGAATGTTTCTCGGTGATATGATTCACCTGGTGATTCCAAAAAGTGAAATTGGGAAAGTCAAAGATTTGTTGTTGTAGCATTTTTACATAATTTATATTATGTAAAAATAAATACATTATAAAACCGATTCTCAGAAATGAGATCGGTTATTTTTTCAGACAAGATATTTCACACATAAGCAATTGAACTTTATTGAAGATAGGACTAAAAACACTCAAAGCTCCGTACATTCAAGCCAAGCGTGTTTTTGATTAATTTAGTATACCATCTATGAATAAAATTATAGAAGCAATAATAACTATAATTTTACCTATTTGGATAATTTTACTTTGTGATTTAAATATATTTTCTAACAAAAATATTTGAATCACACACATTATAGGAATTAAATTTTTTGAAATTGAGAAATATCCAAACAAATAGATTATGAATAATAGAGATAAAACTATATTGTATTTCTTATTCAAAACATTCCTCCCTAATTACTTTCATTCTCAAAATAGTAGATTACATGTCAACTACTGGGAAATTAACTTTTAATTGTACTTGATAATACTTACTTTTCTAGCTATGTAATAAGTATCTTCATTTTTATTTTACTACTTAGAAACATATATTTCAAACAAATATCTTAAAACAAAAATATTTCAAAAATTTAGTTATTCAAAACAACAAAGTACATTTTTAGATTTTAATCGCAAAAATTTTTTTAGTTATTCTTTTCTTTTAAAAACTTTATAACATTTTTCCGAAAAACTATAATTTTCTTGAAAAATAAATGAGTCTATGCTATACTACTAGTAAACTTATTTATGGAGAAGATCATGAAACGTGAGATTTTACTGGAACGAATCGACAAACTAAAACAAATCATGCCATGGTATGTTCTGGAATACTACCAATCTAAGCTTGCTGTCCCATATAGTTTTACCACTTTGTACGAATACCTCAAGGAATACGATCGATTTTTCAGCTGGGTTTTAGAGTCTGGTATTTCAAATGCTGATAAAATGTCTAATATTCCTTTATCTGTCTTGGAAAATATGTCAAAGAAAGATATGGAATCCTTTATCCTTTACCTACGTGAACGTCCTTTGCTGAACGCCAATACAACCAAACAAGGTGTCTCTCAGACAACCATCAATCGGACCTTGTCAGCACTTTCTAGTCTTTACAAGTATCTGACCGAGGAGGTTGAAAACGACCAGGGGGAGCCTTATTTCTATCGTAATGTAATGAAGAAAGTTTCAACCCAAAAAAAGAAAGAAACGCTTGCTGCCAGAGCTGAAAACATCAAGCAAAAACTCTTTCTGGATGATGAAACAGAAGGCTTTCTGACTTATATCGATCAAGAGTACCCACAACAACTCTCAAATCGAGCTCTTTCATCATTTAATAAAAATAAAGAACGTGATTTAGCCATTATTGCCCTTCTCTTGGCGTCTGGTGTCCGCCTATCTGAAGCTGTTAATCTGGATCTAAGAGACCTCAATCTAAAAATGATGGTCATTGATGTCACCCGAAAAGGTGGCAAACGTGACTCGGTCAATGTCGCTGCCTTTGCAAAACCTTATCTAGAGGATTATCTGGCCATTCGAAATCAACGCTATAAAACAGAAAAAACAGATACAGCCCTTTTTTTGACTCTCTACAGAGGTGTTCCTAATCGTATCGATGCTTCCAGCGTTGAGAAAATGGTTGCTAAGTACTCTGAGGACTTCAAAGTCCGTGTAACACCCCATAAACTACGCCATACGCTAGCAACCAGGCTCTATGATGCCACTAAATCGCAAGTTTTGGTCAGTCACCAGCTAGGACATGCCAGCACACAAGTCACTGACCTCTATACCCATATCGTTAATGATGAACAAAAGAATGCTCTAGATAGTTTATAAAATACATAAAATAAATTATGTAATAAACTAGAGATGGAGTAAATAAACTATCAGTATTATTTGATAAAATCACATGCAATATCTGACCTAGTAAATAGATTTAAAGAATATGAATTAAAATTTATGTGACTACTAGTTTATCTTCCTTTGTAAGATACCAGATATGAAAATCATTTATCATTTAAAAACATGCTGACTACTATGTACAATAGTTTAGCTGAAAATAAAATTCCGCTAAAAACAATCATGGACAAGGTTGGTCATTCCGACTCTGAAGTCACTACTTCTATCTACACCCACGTCACAAAGAACATGAAAGATGAAGCAATCAATGTACTGGACAAAGTGATGAAAAATATAGCAGATTGAATCTAGAATAGTACACAATGGTTGTTGAAATATTTCTAGAAATTAATTTGCCTTTCCTAATCGACTCGGTCACATCTTATTTCAATCTACTATATTTTTTAAAAAGTTTTACCCCTTTTTTGCCCCCTAAATACAAAAATAGCCCTTCGTATAAAATCCGAGGGGCTAGAAACGTTGTTAAATCAACGATTATTTTTTAAGGTTGTAGAATGATTTCAATCCACGGTATTCTGCTACTTCACCAAGTTGGTCTTCGATACGAAGCAATTGGTTGTATTTAGCGATACGGTCTGTACGTGAAAGTGAACCAGTCTTGATTTGGCCTGCGTTAGTTGCAACTGCGATGTCAGCGATTGTTGAATCTTCAGTTTCACCTGAACGGTGTGATACAACGGCAGTATAACCAGCTTCTTTAGCCATTTCGATAGCATCAAATGTTTCAGTAAGAGTACCGATTTGGTTAACTTTGATAAGGATTGAGTTAGCAGCGCCTTCAGCAATACCTTTTTCAAGGTAAGCAGTGTTTGTTACGAAGAAGTCGTCACCAACCAATTGAACTTTACCACCAAGACGTTCAGTAAGAGCTTTCCATCCATCCCAGTCGTTTTCGTCCATACCATCTTCGATAGTGATGATTGGGTATTTGTTTACCAATTCTTCAAGGTAGTCGATTTGTTCTGCAGAAGTACGAACAGCAGCTCCTTCACCTTCGAATTTAGTGTAGTCGTAAACTTTACGTTCTTTATCGTAGAATTCTGATGATGCACAGTCAAATCCGATAAATACGTCTTTACCTGGAACATAACCAGCAGCTTCGATAGCAGCAAGGATAGTTTCTACTCCATCTTCAGTTCCTTCGAAACGAGGAGCGAATCCACCTTCGTCACCTACAGCTGTTTCAAGACCACGACCTTTAAGGATTTTCTTAAGTGCGTGGAAGATTTCAGCACCCCAACGAAGAGCTTCTTTGAATGTTGGTGCACCAGCAGGTACGATCATGAATTCTTGGAAAGCGATTGGAGCATCTGAGTGAGAACCACCGTTGATGATGTTCATCATTGGAGTTGGAAGAACTTTAGTGTTGAATCCACCAAGGTAGCTGTAAAGTGGGATTTCAAGATAGTCAGCAGCAGCGCGAGCTACAGCGATAGACACACCAAGAATTGCGTTAGCACCCAATTTACCTTTGTTAGGAGTACCGTCAAGTGCAATCATAGCACGGTCGATAGCTTGTTGATCACGTACATCGTAGCCGATGATTGCTTCAGCAATGATATTGTTTACGTTGTCAACAGCTTTTGTTGTACCAAGACCAAGGTAACGAGATTTGTCACCGTCGCGAAGTTCAACTGCTTCGTGTTCACCAGTAGAAGCTCCTGATGGAACCATACCACGTCCGAAAGCACCTGATTCAGTGTAAACTTCTACTTCAAGTGTTGGGTTACCGCGTGAGTCTAGGACTTCGCGAGCGTAAACATCAGTAATAATTGACATTTTTTACTCTCCTTATGAGTTAAATTTTTTACACCTCTATAATACCTTAAAAACCCTCCTTTTTCAAGAAAAAACGTTATCTTTGTGTAAATTTTCCTTAACTTTATTAAGCAACCGCTTTCTTTTATATGTTTTCTTTTTATTTTTATGATATACTATTTTTATGACAGATTTATCAAAACAATTACTTGAAAAAGCTCATGGTGGAACAAAATTAAATCCAGATGAGCAAAGACGCTATCTTGGTACTTTTGAGGAAAGAGTTCTTGGATATGCAGATATTGACACAGCAAATAGCCCTCAGCTAGAAAAAGGCTTTTTATCTATTTTAGAAAACTTTCAGGAAAAGGCTGAGCCACTATTTGTGAAGATTTCACCAAACATCGAATTTGACAAGCAAGTTTTCTACTTGAAAGAAGCAAAAGAAACCAATAGTCAAGCTACCATTGTATCTGAAGAGCATACTTCTTCTCCTTTTGGCCTGATTATCCACACCAATGCACCAGTTCAAGTTGAAGAAAAGAACCTTCGACTTGCTTTTGCAAAACTTTGGGAAGTTAAAAAGGAAGAACCAGCCAAAACATCCATCTGGAAGAAATGGTTTGGCTAAATCTTGCGCATATTTAATAAATGCCCTATATTAGCAGCCGTGTGCTCCAAATAAAGACTGGCATTGTTCAAACTATCTTCTAAAGGTTCACTTTTCTCCAAAATAGAAAAGGCGGCTTGGATATTTTCAAATGGTAGGGAAGGTAAATCTTCAGCAAGACTACCACAAATAGCAATGACAGGAACTCCGACAGGGGTTCTTTTTGCTACGCCTATCGGCGCTTTCCCAGCAAAGCTTTGACTGTCCAGTCTACCTTCACCAACGATAACCAAGTCAGCAGCTGCAACTTTCTTATCAAAATCAATCAAATCTAAACAGGTATCAATTCCCGACACGATATTTGCCTGAGCAAAGGCACACAAACCAGCAGCAATGCCTCCACCAGCTCCTGCTCCTTTAATTTCCAATGTTGCAGGTGAGATTTTTGCATAAAAGTCTTGGATTGCTTGATCTAGGACTGGAAACATAGTAGGATCTAGGCCTTTTTGTTTTCCAAAAATGTAGGTCGCACCTTGATGACCACATAAGGGACTCACGACATCTGCTAAAATACGAATTTGAATATCTTCAGGAATTTCATAGCAATCTTCTGTTGAAACAGAAGCTAATTTTAGCAAGGATTGACCGCATGCAGGCAAGACATTTCCATTCCTATCATAAAATTGATAACCTAAAGCAACAGCAATCCCCAGTCCTCCATCATTACTGGCCGTACCACCAACGCCAATATAAATTTCTTTAATCCCTTGAGCAATGAGGTGGCAAATCAACTCTCCAATACCACAAGTTTGGATTTGCAGTGGATTTCGTTCCTCCGGCGGAATTTTTCCAAGTCCAACCAAGTCAGCTACTTCAAATAGTGCCAGATGTCCTTTTTGAAAATAGCGCATGGCTTCTTCTTGACCAAAAGGTCCTGTCACTTGAATCCTTTTTTCTTCCATGTCAAGAGAATGTAGGATAGCATCTACAGTACCTTCTCCCCCATCACCAACAGGGCAGAGGAGACAGTCTACATCTGCTAGCGATTGTTGGAACCCTCTCTTAATAGCTTCAGCAACCTGCTCTGCAGTCAAGCTTTCCTTAAACGAATCTGGTGCAATTATAATCTTCATATTTTCCCTCATTCTAAAAAGTCAGTCAAAGGAAGAATTTCTAACAAATCCCTCTTGTCAACATGATGTGGTATTTCTTTTTTCAGAACTTCTTTGGCACAAAAAGCGACTCCTATTCCCGCTGATTTTAGCATCAATAGATCATTGGCCCCATCACCGATTGCAACTGTTATTTCTTTAGAGAGTTTGAGTTCCTTTCTCCATTTTTCCAGAGTTGCTTGTTTGACCTGGGGACTGATAATTTGTCCAACTAATTTCCCTGTTAGATGACCATCTTTGACTTCAAGTTGATTGGCAGAGAAATAGGCAATGCCAAGGGATTTAGCTAATCTCTCAACTATTGGTGTAAAGCCACCAGACACCAGACCAACTAGGATTCCATTCTTTTGGAGAATAGAAACGAATTCCTGGGCATTTGGCGATAGATGAATAGAGTTGAAGACTTTCTCAAAGACCGAAACAGGAAGACCTGCCAACAAGGATACTCTTTTTCTTAAACTGCTTTCAAAGTCTAACTCTCCTCGCATTGCCCGACTTGTAATCTGCGAAATTTCCTCCTCACGACCTGCCTCTCTTCCCAACAAATCAATCACCTCTTCTAGGATTAAGGTTCCATCAACATCCATAACACACAAACCTTTTACTTGAGACATCAGTTCTCCTCTCTAAATAGCCCAAAAATCGTATGAAGTCATCATACGATTTTATCTATTAATTAACTAAACTATGGTACAAGTCAAGGTATGACTTGCAGGCTGTATCCCACGAGAAATCACATTCCATAGCTTGTTTTTGTAGTTTTTTCCAAACGTCAGGATGGTTTCTATACAAGTCCAATGCTGTTTGGAAAGTCCAATTTAACCAATAAGGAGATAGATTGTCAAAGCTAAAGCCCGTTCCGCTTCCTTCAATTGGATTAAAGGCTTGAACGGTATCTCGCAAGCCCCCAACTTCATGGACCAATGGCAAGGTTCCATAACGCATCGCCATCATTTGAGACAAGCCACATGGTTCAAAACGACTTGGCATGAGGAAGAGATCACAAGCTGCGTAGATTTCTTGAGCAAGTTTGACATCAAAAGTGATATTGGCTGATAACTTGTCAGGATAAATCTGAGCAAACCATGAGAAAGCTCCTTCAAAAGCTGGATCTCCAGTTCCCAAAAGAACAATCTGAACATCATTTTGCAAGATATGGTGCAGACTCTCCACCACGACATCAAAACCTTTTTGACGTGTCAAACGAGAAACAATTCCCACCAGTGGAACGTCAGCTCTAACTGGCAAGCCAACTTTTTCTTGCAATTTTGCTTTGTTTTGGGCTTTCCCAGACAAATCTTCCTGATTGAAATGATAGTCTAAAAGAGCATCCGTCTGAGGATTATACAGGTCAGCATCAATCCCGTTCACGATACCAGATACCTTGCCAGATTCCATTCGAAGAATCTGATCCAAGTTACATCCGAACTGACTGGTCATAATTTCATGAGCATAACTAGGCGAAACTGTTGAAACACGGTCCGCATAGAGGATACCAGCCTTCATCCAGTTCAGACAGTTATTCCAGCGAAGGGTGCCATCAGCGTAACGTTCAAAGCCAACTCCAAACAAATCACCCAACATTCCTTCTGAAAATTGTCCTTGAAATTCCAAATTATGAATGGTTAAAACAGTTTTAATGCCTTGATAGGTTTGAATCCAACGGTATTTTTCCTTTAACAAGAAAGGAATCATAGCTGTATGGTAGTCATGAACATGGAGAAGGTCAGGAATGAAGTCAATTCTTTCCATAGCCTCAATGGCAGCCAGTTGGAAAAAGGCAAAGCGTTCTCCGTCGTCAAAATCACCGTAAACATGGCCACGGAAGAAATAATATTGGTTGTCAATAAAGTAGAAGGTTACACCGTTTAAGACTGTTTTCTTAATTCCACAGTACTGTCTGCGCCAACCAACACTCACCTCAAAATGAAGAACATCTTCAATCTGATTGCCAAATTTATCCTCTACCATGTCATAGTAGGGGAGAATCACTGCAACTTCGTGCCCAGCTTTTACCAGTGATTTGGGAAGAGCGCCAATAACGTCTCCCAAACCACCTGTTTTTGAAAAGGGAGCACCCTCAGCTGCTACAAATAAAATTTTCATGAATGAATATCCTCTGTTACTTTGCTACCTTTCTTAACGACAACTGGATGTTCTGCAGTCCCTCGAATCACAACACCAGGCTCAACTTCAACACCCTTATCCAAGATAGCGTATTCGACCTGAGCACCTTCTCCAATAACAACACGAGGGAAAAGTAAGCTATCTTTAACCAAGCTATCCTTGTGTACATGAATATTACGTGATAGAACAGAATTTGCCACTTGACCTTCAATGATACTACCAGATGCAAACTGAGAAGTACTTACCTTAGATGTATTGGCATAGTAAGTTGGCTCTTCGTTTTTAACCTTTGTATAAATCTTTTGGTTTGGAGTAAAGAGAGAGTAAAATTTTTGAGATTCAAGCATATCTTTGTTAGCTTGGTAATAAGACTCTACAGAGTGAATATTTGCCAGATAACCTGTGTACTCGTAGGCAAAAGCCCCTTCTTTTGCAGCCAAATCCCGTAAAACATAGCGTAATTTCTCTGGATGTTCTTTTTTAGCTTCTTCTTCTAAACGTTCAATCAACCAAGGTGTATCAACGACAAAGATGTCTGTGGACATATTATAGACTTCATCTGATGATTTACTATCAAAGAGTTTATGAGAACGAACATGGTCTGTTTCATCCACTTCCAAGATTGCATTGACTTCTGAAATATCTTTCTTAGGAAGTTTCTTATAAACTACAGTGATAGGTCCCTTTGTTGTAGTGTGTAGATGGAAAACTTGGTTCAAATCGATATTAATCAAAACATCACAGTTGAGTGAAACTGTTTGGTTTGAGCCAGAACGTTTCAAATAAGTAAGAAGCTGTTGGTAGTATTCTTTTCCAACTGTACTACTTTCCACACGAGTATTGTAAATACCTAGATAATAGTGACTTAGAAGAGTTGACAAGCCCCACTCACGTCCTGAACGAATATGGTCAAAGACTGAGCTAATATTATCTTGTTGGAAAATACCAAAAATACTACGAACACCAGCGTTAGCAAGACTTGAGAGCGGGAAGTCAATCAAGCGATATTTACCACCAAATGGCAAACTAGCTACTGGACGGTGGTCTGTCAATGTTGACATATCATGAAAACCAACTGTGTTTCCTAAAATGGCAGAATATTTATCAATCTTCATCTGTTGCTACCCCCACTACTTCATCATATCCTACAACTTGTACTTCTTCTGTTCCATCAATTTCGACGCCATCAGAAATAACTGCACCTTCACCAATAATGGCACGTTTAATTTTAGCTCCCTGACCAACAATTGCACCACTCATGATAACTGAATCTACTACTTCTGCCCCTTCGCGAACTTGTGCTCCTGTTGAAAGGATAGAATGTTTAACAGTTCCATCAACAAAGCATCCATCTACAACTAAGGAGTCTTCCACATGAGCGTTGGCCCCAAGGAAGTTTGGTGGTGAAATCAAGTTTCTTGAGTAAATCTTCCATTGACGGTTACGACTATCCAAGGCATTTTCTGGAGAAATATATTCCATATTTGCTTCCCAAAGTGACTCAATAGTACCAACGTCTTTCCAGTAACCATTAAATTCATAAGCATAGACACTTTCACCAGACTCAAGGTAATTTGGAATGACATTCTTACCAAAGTCTGACATATCGACATTGCTCTTTTCAGCAGCAACAAGCATATTTCGGAGACGCTGCCAATCAAAGATATAAATACCCATAGAGGCTTTGGTAGATTTAGGTTGGGCTGGTTTTTCTTCAAATTCAACAATGCGGTTATTGGCATCTGTATTCATGATACCAAAACGGCTTGCTTCTTTAAGAGGGACATCTAGAACAGCTACTGTCAAGCTGGCATTATTATCCTTGTGAGACTGGAGCATATCATCATAGTCCATTTTGTAGATGTGGTCCCCAGATAGAATCAAAACATACTCAGGATTAACACTGTCGATATAGTCGATATTTTGGTAAATAGCGTGACTAGTCCCTTCAAACCAACGATTTCCTTCACTTGCTGAATAAGGTTGAAGAATAGAGACACCAGAATTGATACCGTCTAATCCCCAACTTGAACCATTCCCAATATGGTTGTTGAGAGCAAGTGGTTGATACTGGGTGATGACTCCAACATTGTGAATGCCTGAGTTGGCACAGTTTGAGAGAGCAAAGTCAATGATACGGTAGCGCCCACCAAATTGCACAGCTGGTTTTGCGATGCTTTGAGTGAGTTTACCGAGACGAGTTCCTTGCCCACCAGCAAGAATCAAAGCTAACATTTCATTCTTCATTTTCTACTCCTTTTTGGTTTTTACTTGTGACAATTTTAGTAGGTTTCAAGCGACGTTTGATTTTCCATACACTTGCTCCCATAGCTGGTAGGGTAAAGGTCAGGGTCTGCTCATAATTTTTCCATAGTCCTTCTTGCGTTTGAACAGTTTGATTATGTTCTTTCCAAACGCCTCCCCACTCTTCTAACTCAGTATTCCAGACTTCTTCGTAAATCCCTGCAACAGGAAGTCCGATTGTAAAATCTTTTCGTTCAACAGGTGCCATATTAAAGACACAGACTAACATATCATCCTTTTTACCCTTACGAATGAGGGAAAGAACACTCTGGTCTTGATTATCCGCATCGATGATTTCAATCCCATCATAGCTGGTATCGATTTCCCACAGACAGCGATGGGCTTTGTAAAACTGGTTTAACTGAGAAGTGAAATACTTCATCTTAGCATTCATTGGGTCTTCTAGATTAGACCATTCTAGCTGTTCTTCAGATTTCCATTCTAGAAATTGTCCATATTCACTACCCATGAAGAGCAATTTCTTACCTGGGTGACAAATTTGGTAAGTGTAGAGATTACGCAAACCTGCGAATTGATTATAACGATCTCCCCACATCTTGTGCATCATACTCTTCTTGCCATGAACCACTTCATCGTGTGAGAATGGTAGGAGATAATTCTCCTTGAAGACATACATAAAGCTGAAAGTCACCAGGTTAAAGTCGTATTTACGATAGATCGGATCTTCTTCGTAGAATCGGAGGATATCATTCATCCAGCCCATATTCCACTTATAATCAAATCCTAGACCATCTGAATCCTTGGTGTCAGTAATCTGAGTAGCTGATGAGCTTTCTTCTGCAATCATCATCACATCTGGATGAACTTCTTTAATCACATCATTCAAGCGTTGAAGGAAATAATAACCCTCGTAGTTGAGATTTCCGCCATCTTTATTAGGCGTCCATGGTGCATCATCATAATCAAGATAGAGCATGTTGCTAACCGCATCCACTCGAATACCGTCCAAATGGTAAAAGTCAATCCAAAACTTGATACTAGAAATCAAGAAGGATTGGACTTCATTTTTTCCAAGGTCAAAATTGAGAGCACCCCAACCGTAGTTATGAGCCTTATTATGGTCTTGGTATTCAAAAGTCGGAGTCCCATCATAATAAGCCAAGGCATCATCATTAATGGTGAAGTGACCAGGCACCCAGTCCACAATAACCCCAATATTGTTTAAGTGACATTCCTCAACAAAATCTTGAAACTCTTCAGGACGACCATAGGCTTGCTCTAAAGCAAAGTACCCCATAAGCTGATAGCCCCAACTCAAACCGAGAGGGTGGGACATCAAGGGCATAAACTCAATATGAGTATAGTTCATCTCAACCAAGTAAGGAATGAGTTCATCTTTCAATTGAGCAAAACTATAAGGGCTACCATCAGGATTTCTCCTCCAAGAACCAGCATGAACCTCGTAAATATTGACAGGACGCTCTTCAAAACTCAAGCGTTTTCTACGGGCTAGCCAGAGACCATCCTTCCATTTCTTTTCTGGAATATCTGTTAAAATAGCACCAGTCCCAGGTCGTGCCTCATACCGTACAGCCAAAGGGTCAATCTTCATCAGCTGATGACCATTTGCACGTGTGATATGATACTTATAAATTTGGCCTTCTTGAGCAAGACTGGTGAAAACTTCCCAAACACCAAATTCATTTCGTTCCATAGAGATTTGATTTTCTACCCAATTGGTAAAATCCCCCACTAAATGAACTACCTGAGCATTGGGTGCCCACACACGAAAAGTATAGCCATACTCTCCATTTTTTTCTTCCCTATGTGCTCCCAGATAATGCTGGAGGTGAAAATTTTCACCTGCTATAAAGGTTTCTAAAGCTTTTTTCTTATTCATACACCCTCCTATTTCTGTAAGCGTTTTCTATAGATTTATTATACTACCTTTTTAGGGAAGATTCAAGTAAATTACGGAATTTGCTAAAAATTCTTTTGAAAGTCTTCAACAAATTCACTGATGTGTTCACTTGTAAATCAAGAAAATTTTCAGAAATGCTTTGAAAACGAATTGTTTTTTAACAATATTATCACAAAGTTCGTTATTTTACTAATAAAAGTAGTGTTTTCAGCTAAAAAAACAAATCAGAAAACGAATTTCCTGATTTGTTTTTTCAAATATTTATAAAAGAAATACCAAAAGACGAACTAACATCTATAGTACTTTAAAAATGCTAACACTGACACCACCAACTTTGTTTTCCTCATCAGAAGGACTATTGGTCACCAAGAGTTCTAGATTTCCTGCATTTTCAAACTGGAACGCATCTCCTTTTGCATTAAAGACAATCAATAGGTGTTCTTCTCCATGAATCTCATAGACAATCCAACCACTATGCTCGTGAGCTGAATGAACAAAAACATGATGGTAAATCTCATCATAAGTAGGGTAAGAAAAGACACTGGTTTCTGTCTTCAATCGAATAATTTGACGGATAAAGTCAATACTATCTTGACGCTCATTAATCAAGTCCCAGTTCACTTGGTTCACACTGTCAGGAGCGTTATAGCTATTCATAGCACGCTCTCTATCATCATGGGTCAACTCACCATTTTCACCAGTCGCAACCAGTTTGGTACGACCAAATTCTTGACCGATTTCCATAAAGGCCATCCCTTGCATGAGTAGATTCATGGCTGTAGCAGTTTCGACTTTACGCATGATTTGCTCGGAACTTTGGTCTGGATGAAGGGTTGCCAACAAATCGTGAAGATTGTAATTGTCATGGGCCTCTACATAGTTAAGCACTTGATTTGGATGTGTATAGGTTCCTAATTCACGACTTCCTAGGATTGCTTTGGCTAGAATTGGCTCTGTAGCAGCACCGCTGACAAAACCTGACTTGATAGCACCATAAACTTCTCCACCTTTAACAGCATCGCGCTGATTGTCATTAAAGAAACCGATGTTTGGCATCTGGTAGGCATTGTCCTTCTTAGCCTTATCATAAGGGGCAAGACCAGTACCCATATCCCATCCTTCTCCATAAAGGATAATGTTAGGATCAATTTCATCCAAACTCTGACGAATCATCTGCATGGTTTTAACATCATGAATCCCCATCAAATCAAAACGGAAGCCGTCAATATTGTATTCCTGCACCCAGTATAGAAGAGAATCAATCATATACTTGCGGAACATTTCGTGTTCGCTGGCTGTTTCATTTCCAACACCCGTTCCATTCTGGAAGGTACCGTCTGGATTCATACGATAATAGTAATCAGGGACAGTTGTTTGGAAAGGTGCATCAACAACTGAGAAGGTATGATTATAGACTACATCCATAATGACACCAATACCCGCATCATGATAAGCTTGAACCATGGTCTTCAAATCACGAATAACCTGAGCTGGATCATCTGGATTAGTAGAAAGGCTGGTTTCTGGTGCATTATAGTTTTGTGGATCATAACCCCAGTTGTAGGTTACATTCCCATCCTCATCATATTCTTTATGACGATCTGCAATTGGTTGCAACTGAACATAATTGTAGCCCAGCTTCTTGATGTAATCAAAAACAGTTGACTGTCCGTACTGGTTAACCGTTCCAGTCTGAGCAGCACCCAAGAAAGTTCCTCGAATATGTTCATCTACACCTGAGGTCGGTGATTTGGTCAAATCACGAATGTGCATTTCACAAATAACTGCCTTACATGAATTTGCCAAGCGCCAAGTAGCCTCAGAACCATGCTTAACCTCAAAGTTTGCAACTTGCTTCTCTTCATGGCTCAGGATAGCTGAACGTTTGCCATCAGGACTGGTCGCGATTGTGTATGGGTCGCGTGTCAGTGTTTGGTGATGAGGGAATTGAACCTGATACTGATAAGCCTTACCAGTCAAATCTTCCTCAACATCCAAACTCCAGACACCGATTGTATTGTCCTTATGATTATAAGAGTAGCTATTGCCTCTCTCCATCTCAAATCTCTTCCAAACAGGAGCATCATTAGCAGCTGATTCATAAACGACAACCTGCACTTCTGTCGCTGTAGGAGCCCAAAGGGCAAAACTAGCCTGATTGTCCTCTACACGGCACCCCAATTCCCCTTGGTAGCCCCAATGATGGTCAAAACTGGCACTGTTAATGGCCTTGTCAAAGGCAAAAGGATTTTGATTCTTATAGAAAGGACTGGCAATAGCAGGATTTTCAGAATAATAAATTCTGTCATCACCTTCCAAAATCCAGACCTCTGTTAAAAGGGGATAGTGATTAAAACGGATGGCATATTCTTTACTGGTTTGGCCTGTATGAACCACAAAATTCAAACTTTCTAGTGGATGAGAACTTGGATGTTCAAAACTAAATAAGGCGCCAAAATAATCTTCTTTGTAGGTCAGTAAATCGATTCGCTGGTCCTGACTTTTTACAAAAGAGCAAGTGTCGTATTCTCCATTCTTGCGATGGTAGTGAATGCGAATAGGGTAATTAAACATTTTTTATTTTTCCTTTTTACTTCTTAATTTGTTTCTATTTCACTAATAAATTCTTGATCGATTTTGTCCCGATTAACAAACATAGTCAAATTATCCAAACTCTGTTTTTAAACGATCATTACAGACTTTCTAGCCAAGCTTCATCTCGAACCTCAATACCAAGTTCTTGTGCTTTTTGAAGTTTGCTTCCAGCATCTGCTCCTGCCACAACGAGGTCGGTCTTTTTAGAAACACTGCCTGTTACTTTTGCACCCAGACTTTCGAGTTTGCTTTTAGCTTCTGAGCGCTTGAGCCGTTCCAATTTTCCAGTCAATACAACGGTCAAACCTGACAAAGCCGCATTTGCCACTACAGTCTGACCTTTATAGTCCAGATTGACCCCAGCTTCTTTCAATTCTCTTAGGAGAATTTCAGAGCCTTCTGTCGCAAAATATGTCTGAAGACTCTTGGCAATCACACCACCCAGACTTTCAATACTAGCCACTTCCTCTGGATCTGCCTGAGCCAGATTTTCGATTGAATGAAAATGTTGAAGTAAGAGCTGACTGGCCTTGCTTCCGACATGACGAATTCCCAAACCAAACAAGAGTTTCTCAGCAGAGTTTTCCTTAGATGCTTGAATGGCTTGATACAGTTTAGAAGCGGACTTTTCCTTAACACCTTCTAAAAGGAGGAAATCTTCTTCTTTCAAACGATAAATGTCTGCCACGTCCTTAACCAGATTAGCAGCAAAAAGCTTCTCAACAATAGAGGGACCAAGGCCTGTAATATTCATGGCATCTCGAGAAGCAAAGTGAATCAAACCTTCCATGATCTGGGCAGGGCAACGCGGATTGATGCAACGGAGAGCCACTTCATCTTCAAAGTGCAACAAGCCAGAGTCACAGCTTGGACAGTTTGTAGGGATATCCAGTTTCTCTTCAGAAATTCGTTTGGACTCTACCACACGTAAAACGGCAGGGATAATATCTCCAGCCTTATAAACTATGACCGTGTCGTCTTTACGGATATCTTTTTCAGCAATATAATCCACATTGTGCAAGGTCGCACGGCTAACAGTTGTTCCAGCTAGTTGTACTGGTGTTAGATTGGCAGTTGGGGTTACAACACCCGTACGGCCAACTGTCCAGTCAACTGAAAGGAGTTGTGCTTCTTTTTCTTCAGCTGGGAACTTGTAGGCCACAGCCCACTTTGGAGCCTTAACGGTAAAACCGAGTTCTTCTTGATCTGCTAGGTCATTGACCTTGATCACCACCCCATCGATATCATAAGGCAGATTGTCCCGTTCCTGTCCTACTTCTTGGATAAAATTCCAGATTTCATCTATATTTTCAGCCAAGATTCGCTTAGGATTGACCACAAAACCAAGCTGTTCTAAGTGCTTCAAAACCTTTTCTTGGCTGTCACGAGTTGAAGGGCTGGCTTCTTGATAGAGAAAAGTGGCAAGATTGCGCTTGGCGACTACTGCTGTATCCAGCTGACGTAGAGTTCCTGCCGCCGCATTACGAGGATTGGCAAATTCAGGCTCTCCATTTTCTTGGCGAGCTTGGTTGACCTGATCAAAAGAAGTGCGTGGCATATAACATTCCCCACGAACTGTAATATCAAGTTCTTCTGGCAAAGTCAAAGGAATGTCCTTAACACGCTTGAGGTTTTCCGTGATGTTCTCCCCAATAGAACCATCTCCACGTGTTGCCCCAGCAAGCAAAATCCCCTTTTCATAAGTAAGAGAGATAGATAAGCCATCGATTTTCAGCTCACAAATATAGGTTGGATGGGCAACTTCCCTACGAACGCGCGCATCAAAAGCTTCAAGCTCCTCACGTGAAAAAGCATCCTGCAAACTATAAAGAGGATACTGATGACTGTATTTTTCAAAACCATCTAAAACCTTGCCACCAACACGATGGGTCGGACTATCTGCTAACACTTGATCTGGATAGGCAGTTTCTAACTCAACCAACTCACGGTAAAGACGGTCATACTCACTGTCTGAAACCGACGGATTGTCGCTGGTATAGTACTCAGTCGCATAGCGATTGAGTAAGGCAACTAACTCATTCATTCTTTTATTCATAAAACCATTTTACCATAAACTAAGCCCTCCTCACAAACGAGAAGGGCGGAAAAAACACTTAGTTTGAAATTATTTTTGAAACTCAAGCAGCCTTATATCGATTTTTCAAAATGAGTTCGAATATAGCCCAGAGCTAAGAAGGATAAGATGACAACTCCTAGTCCTATAATCAAGAAAGAGTAAAGATGAACACTTGGAAGCAAGGTCATTAAACCTGTTGCAATTGGCATAAATAGTATAGCTAAGGTATAAATCGAACTGAGAACTCTTCCCAGATATTCACCTTCAACCTTGGTTTGTACCTGAGTAAAAAAGTGAATATTGAACATCGTCATAAATAGTTCACAAATGAAATTTCCTGAAAAAGCAAGATAGGAGGGGAGGGTAAATCCCATTATCATCACCCCAAGTCCAGTCAGAGCCAATAAAAACAGAAGCATTTCCATACTGGCTTTAATCTTACTAGCTAGCAGCGCCCCAACAATAGACCCAATAGCACCCATTGTTAAAATAGTGGCATAGGCACCCTGAACTCCATAAAGCTGATTTGAAAAGGGGAGGATGTAATTAAAAGCTGCAAAGAAAAAATTGACACTTGAAGCCATGACTAACAAAAAGAAGATTTCCTTTTGCTTCACAATATAGTGAACTCCCTCCTTGATATCAGAAAAAATAACTTTGAATGTAAGTTTCTTCTCCCCCACAGTCTTCTCTTCTTTCTTTGGAAGCAAGGCTACTAAGCCAAAAGCGAGGAAAAAACTAAGGGCATCTAATACCAAGGTAATGCGAAGACTTGCAAATTGTAAAACCAGAAAAGAGAGTACAGGGGAACTCACACTAACAACCTGCAAGACCAACTCCAAACGAGAATTGTAGAGGACCAGTTCATCCTTCTCTACCAATTCTGTGATAATGGCCTTATTTGCAGGTCTAGAAAAGGCAAAAGCAATAGCCTGCACAATATTAGCCCCAATCAAAGCTCCAATCATCCAGCTGTCATTCCTTATGAAAGAAATAGCCAGACAAAGAATCCCACAAACAAGGTCTGTCGTCATTAAAATCTTACGACGAGAAAACCGGTCTGAAATAACTCCACCAAAGGGATTTACGAGAATAGATGTGACCAGTTCAGAAATCTGATACATTCCTAAAACAGTCTGCCCGATAGTCCCCATGGACGCCAACCAGACACTATTTCCATAATCATAGAGCATATTCCCTATCTTGTTAACAGCTCCTCGACTAATCAACTGTACTGCGTAGCGATTCATATAAAAACTCCTCTCAAATTTTGAAACTATTGTATCAAAACAGAAAGGAGCTTTTTATTTTTTCCCTTATTTGGGAAAATTAATCTTTGACAAATTTTTCGTAGTGTTCTTGATAGTAGGCTACTTGCTCTGGAAGACCTAGCACGTCAAAAATATACATGGCCTCTTGCATTTGGCTACAACCTTCTTTACACTGCCCTTTTTGATAGAAGGCAAAACCTTTTAGGTAATGTAAAATATTTCGCTCATAAAGACTAATGTTTTTACCAATAATCTTCTCTGTATAAGCCTCAAAATAGCTTGCATTGTCAAAAGAAAGATGCTCTAAACAGTGCTGGTAACAATTAAGGGCTAAAATCAAGACTAATCTCTTATGGCGACCAATCTCTTGGTAAAATTCCTCCCTCTCCATAACTTCTCTACCAATCCGAGTGACATAATCCACATCGTAGAAACTATAGAGGTTACCGAAAAGAATCAATTCATACATGGTCCATTCTTCCGTTTTGAAGAGATAATCTACGACCTTATCCAAATCATCCTGCTTCATCTCATAACTCGAATCTCTTTGACAAATCAGACCTTGCATCAAAATCCAGTTCAGCTCAAAATAGAGGGGATTTGTCGAACTTTTAGCCTTTTCAAGTTGTTCTCTTTGAAGCTTTTGAAAACCTGCAATATTATTTGAGTAGTAAAGCGGAATAATTTGTCCCATCATGGCAACATGTTCATGATTATGAAAGTTCCTTGCCTTATCCATAAAATTTTCGATTGTGACATGAATGTTATCCAAAATCTCAAAGAAACGTGAGACTGCTAGGTCAGACTCCCCAAGCTCAAAGCGAGATAACTGAGAAGTTGAACAGGACTCGCCTGCGGCCTCCTTTAAGGAATAATTACCACTTGTCCGAAATTCACGAAATACTTTTCCAAGATGTTCCATCTTTACACCTGCTCTGATAATTCTTCCCACTCAAGCATAGCTTCTTCCTGACGATGGCTAATTTTGTCCAGTTCAGCCTGCAATTCCATCAGTTTGTCGGCATCATTTGTTTCCAACATTTGTTCAGAAATGGTTTGACTTTGACTTTCTAGCTCTTCAATTTCAGCTTCTAGACTTTCGATTTGTCGCATGAGTTTGCGAACTTCTTTTTGACTTTCTTTCTGAGCCTGGTAGTCATTGACTGGACTTGCTTCTTTTACTTGATTGCTAGTTGAAGCTTCCTCAGCCTGAGTCATTTCTACTTCTGCTTTCTTCTCAACATAGTAGTCGTAATCTCCCAGATAAAGAGTCGAACCCTTCTCAGACAATTCCAAAACATGAGTTGCCACACGATTGATAAAGTAACGGTCGTGGCTGACAAAAAGCAAAGTTCCATCAAAGTCAATCAAGGCATTTTCCAACACTTCCTTGCTATCAATATCCAAGTGATTTGTTGGCTCGTCCAGAATCAAGAAGTTGTTGTTTTCCATAGACAATTTAGCTAAAAGTAAACGCGCTTTCTCTCCACCAGATAGCATGCCGACTGATTTTTTAACATCATCTCCTGAGAAAAGGAAGGCACCTAGACGGTTACGGATTTCAACTTCTGGTGTCAGTTTAAAATCATTCCAAAGTTCATCAAGTACTGCATTACTTGGTGTTAGCTTGCTTTGAGTCTGATCATAGTAGCCAACCTCAACATTAGCGCCAAAGCGCTTTTCTCCCTTGATAAAAGGAATCTGGTCCACAATAGACTTGATAAAGGTTGACTTGCCAATACCATTGGGACCAACGATGGCGACAGCATTCATTTTACGAAGGTCTAGACTGATAGGTTCTGACAATATTTCTCCATCATAGCCAATAGCCGCATTTTCAACAGTCAGGACAACATTACCCGACGTTTTCTCAGACTGGAAAGTCATGTTGGCTGATTTCTTACCAGTTTCAGGCTTGTCCAAACGCTCCATTTTTTCCAGTTGTTTACGACGAGATTGGGCACGTTTGGTCGTTGAAGCTCGGACTAGATTGCGATTGACAAAATCTTCCAGAGCAGCTATCTCCTTCTGTTGCTTTTCATAGTTTTTTGCCTCAGTAGCTAGCTTTTGCTCCTTCAGCTCAACAAAACGAGAGTAATTGCCCACATAGCGATCCAAGGAATGCTTGGTCAAATCCAGCGTAATCGTCGCAACCTTATCCAAGAAATAACGGTCGTGACTAACAATAATGAGGGCACCGCTATAGTTTACCAAGTAATTCTCTAGCCAGGCAATGGTTTCAATATCCAAGTGGTTGGTTGGCTCGTCTAAGACCAAGAGATTGGGCTTTTCAAGGAGCATTTTGGCTAGAGCCAAGCGAGTATTTTGACCGCCAGAAAGCTCGGCAATTTTCATCTGCCACATAGACTCGTCAAACTTAAATCCATTTAAAATCGCTCGTATATCAGCTTCATAGGTAAAGCCACCTGCTTGGCGAAAATTCTCAGATAAGCGGTCGTAATCTGACATCAGTTTATCCAAATCATCACCAGACTTTTCTCCCATCTTCAACTCCATCTGACGAAGTTGTTTCTCCGTCCGACGTAAGTCATTAAAGACATGAAGCATCTCATCGTAGATGGTATTTTCAGACTCAAAACGGCTATCTTGGGCTAGGTAAGACAGAGAAATATCTTTTTTCTTATTGATTTCTCCACTAGTTGGCTCCTCTTCTCCAACCAAAATCTTCAAAAGAGTAGACTTACCTGCACCATTTTTTCCAACAAGAGCAATTCGATCACGTTCATCAACCTGCAGATTAATATTATCGAAAAGAACCTCTCCTGCAAAAGAACGTTCAATTTTATTAGCTTGTAAAATAATCATACAAGTAGTATAGCATGTTTCCCTAAGGCATTCAAGACTTGATAAACAGGCATATGTCACTGCTTTTCTGAAAATTATGCTAAGGTTTTACTAAAATGCTAAAAAGTGCTATAATGTGAACGGTCAAAACAATTTACAAAAAGGAGAATGTTAATGTCTTACCAAGAAAATTACCAGAAATGGGTTGATTTTGCGGAGCTTCCAGACTACCTTCGTCAAGATTTGGAAAATATGGACGAAAAAACTAAGGAAGATGCCTTCTATACAAATCTTGAATTTGGTACTGCAGGTATGCGTGGCCTGATTGGTGCTGGTACAAACCGCATCAACATCTACGTTGTTCGCCAAGCTACTGAAGGATTGGCTCGTTTGATTGAGTCAAAAGGTGGGAACGAAAAAGAACGTGGTGTGGCAATCGCCTACGATAGCCGTCACTTCTCACCTGAGTTTGCCTTTGAATCTGCGGCAGTTCTTGCTAAACACGGTATCAAATCTTACGTTTTTGAAAGCCTTCGTCCAACTCCAGAACTATCATTTGCAGTTCGTCATCTCAACTGTTTCGCAGGTATCATGGTCACAGCCAGCCACAACCCTGCACCATTTAACGGTTACAAGGTTTACGGTGAAGACGGTGGACAAATGCCTCCACACGACGCGGACGCTTTGACTACTTATATCCGTGCAATCGAAAACCCATTTGCGGTAGAAGTTGCTGATGTGGAAGCTGAAAAAGGTTCTGGCTTGATTGAAGTCATCGGCGAAGCTGTTGACGTAGAATACCTCAAAGAAGTTAAGGATGTTAACATCAACCCAGCCTTGATTGAAGAATTCGGTAAAGACATGAAGATTGTCTACACACCACTTCATGGTACTGGGGAAATGTTGGCTCGTCGTGCTCTTGCCCAAGCAGGATTTGACTCTGTTCAAGTCGTTGAAGCGCAAGCAACTGCTGACCCAGACTTCTCAACTGTAAAATCTCCAAACCCAGAAAGCCAAGCAGCCTTTGCACTTGCTGAAGAACTTGGTCGTCAAGTTGGTGCAGATGTTCTTGTAGCAACTGACCCAGACGCTGACCGTGTTGGTGTGGAAGTTCTTCAAAAAGATGGTAGCTACCTCAATCTTTCAGGTAACCAAATCGGTGCTATCATGGCTAAGTACATCTTGGAAGCCCACAAAAACGCTGGAACTCTTCCTGAAAATGCCGCTCTCTGCAAATCTATCGTATCAACTGATTTGGTAACTAAGATTGCTGAAAGCTACGGCGCAACTATGTTCAACGTCTTGACTGGTTTCAAATTTATCGCTGAAAAAATCCAAGAATTCGAAGAAAAACACAATCACACTTACATGATGGGATTTGAAGAAAGCTTCGGTTACTTGATTAAACCATTCGTACGTGATAAAGACGCTATTCAAGCTGTTCTTGTCGTTGCTGAACTTGCTGCCTACTACCGTTCACGTGGTTTGACACTTGCTGACGGTATCGAAGAAATCTACAAAGAGTATGGCTACTATGCAGAAAAAACAATCTCTGTTACTCTTTCAGGTGTCGATGGTGCTGAGCAAATCAAAGCAATTATGGCTAAATTTCGCAACAATGCTCCAAAAGAATGGAATGCAACAGCTATCACTGTCGTAGAAGACTTCAAAGCTCAAACAGCTACTGCTGCTGACGGCACTGTTACAAACTTGACAACTCCTCCAAGTGATGTCTTGAAATACACACTTGCTGACGGTTCATGGATTGCCGTTCGCCCTTCAGGTACAGAACCAAAAATCAAGTTCTACATTGCAGTTGTAGGTGAAACAAACGAAGAATCACAAGCTAAGATTGCTAACATCGAAGCAGAAATCAATGCTTTTATAAAATAAAGCCCTATAAAAGATGAGACCAACCAATCTCATCTTTTTTTCGTATCAAATCTAAGCAATTTTAGAAACTTTATGGCATACTAGACTTATCAATGAAAGCGAGGTAATCTCATGGAACAATTTTTAGATAATATCAAAGACCTTGAAGTCACTACAGTTGCGCGTGCGCAAGAAGCTCTTGATAAGAAAGAAACTGCAATCTTCTTCATCGGTCGTAAAACTTGCCCTTACTGCCGTAAATTTGCAGGTACATTGTCAGGTGTCGTAGCTGAAACCAAAGCTCACATTTACTTCATCAACAGTGAAGAACCAAGCCAACTCAATGAGTTGCAAGAATTCCGCTCACGCTATGGAATTCCAACTGTACCAGGCTTCGTTCACATTGCAGATGGACAAATCAATGTCCGTTGCGACTCTTCAATGTCAGCACAAGAAATCAAAGATTTCGCAGGATTGTAAAAAAAACCACTTATCGAGTGGTTTTTAAATGGTCAAAATTACCTTTTTTCAAGCAAATCTTGTATCATTCTATACAGTTCTTCTATCTTCTCGGATTGTTTCTCTAGTAATATTCTCTGACTAGACAATTCATCTTGAAGTTTATCAAGTTTTATCTGTTCATCTGGATTATCTTTTACAAAAAAGTTCGTCAAGGCACTCGTTAACATTCCTATTGTTCCAATACCGACAAGCATTAATAAGACAGCTAACCATTTACCAAAAATTGAAGTAGGAATAATATCTCCATAACCCACTGTCGTTACAGTTACAAGAGACCACCAAAGACTATCTGAGAAAGATTTTTCTTCAACAACAGATAAAATCGAACTCCCTAGCAATACAATAAAGAAATTGAGATAAAGAATATAAAGTAAGCCATTTGTTCGTAAGAGTTTGCTTACCTTCTTTTCCAGCTTGCCAGTTAATCCAACGATTCTTAAAAGACGAGTCAGTTTCAGTAATTTTGTCAGCCTTGCTAGGCGAAAGATACGTCCTAATCGAAACACTTTAAAAATAGCATTTAAAGGCAGGATAGCTAGCAGATCAAAGATATTTTCAATTATGAATCGCCATTTCCCTTTACTAAAAAAGAACCGCCAGCCATAATCTACCACAAAAACACCCCAAAGTAGTAAATCAATAATATTGTACGGAGGATTGTCCAAATCAACCATCTCAGCAAATCCAAGCAAGACTAGAACAACAGATATCAACGCAAGTATGATAATCATTGTATCATAGTAATCCTTAAATAACCATTTTCTTTTCACACTACTTCTCCTATATCATTTGTAAACATTATACCACACCAAATCTCTACTAGATATATAAAAAAGGGTTCTATAC
>NZ_AJJL01000007.1 GCF_000257905.1 Streptococcus mitis SK579 | reverse complement strand
CTTGTTTGCAGTTAAATATGGAATTGATTTATGGATTTGGTTGAGAGCCGTTCTAGGTAAAAAAGGGGTGGCCGTTTTATCAACCGTGATTAGTCTGGCAAATTTTGGTTGGTACGCCGTTACCGCCAATCTTTTTGCCAGCTCCATGATTCATTTGGCAAATAATTTTGGGCTTGGTTTAGACAAGGGAGTATGGGCACCGATTCTAGGTACCCTCTGTGTTCTCCTTGGAACGCTGATTGCTCTTGGGGGCCCAGAGGTGATTAAAGGTACTAATCGCTTTCTGGTGGTTGCCTTGTTATTTGTTGGGCTAATTATCGTTGGAATCTGTTTTGTTGCGGTTCCGATTAGGGATATTATGAATGTCCAACCTGCCATCCAAGAAAATTTGACACCGATTGAACGTTTTATGATGTCAGGGGAAGGAAATGTGGCCGTAGCCTTTTCTTGGTCTACACAGGCATTGGTTTTACCACGTTTGGCAAAATCAGAACGCAGTGGCTATTGGGCTACAGCTTTGTCATATGGGGTTGTTGCGCCATTCTTTGC
>NZ_AJJL01000006.1 GCF_000257905.1 Streptococcus mitis SK579 | reverse complement strand
TTTTTGATTTTCATTGAGTATAAACATGAATAGAGATTAGGAATTTCCTGATCTTTTTTCTTTTTTACGAATAATATAGAAAAGGAGGGAAATCATGTTTGTTGCGAGAGATGCTAGGGGAGAATTGGTAAATGTGTTAGAGGATAAGCTTGAGAAGAAAGCCTATACTTGCCCAGCTTGTGGAGGTCAGCTCCGTTTGCGTCAAGGTCCAAGTGTACGGTCCCATTTTGCCCATAAATCTTTAAAAGACTGTGATTATTCCTCTGAAAATGAAAGTCCAGAACACTTGGCAAATAAGGAATCCCTCTATCACTGGTTGAAAAAAGAGACAGAGGTACAATTAGAATACCCGCTTCCAGAGCTTAAACAGATTGCGGATGTGTTTGTAAATGGTAGTCTAGCTTTAGAAGTTCAGTGTAGTCCCTTGCCTCAAAAAATTCTTAAGGAGCGAAGTGAGGGCTATCGTAGTCAGGGTTACCAAGTACTGTGGTTGCTGGGGGAAAAACTTTGGCTCAAGGAGCGTTTGACCCGTCTGCAACAAGGTTTTCTTTATTTCAGTCAAAATATGGGCTTTTATGTTTGGGAAGTAGACAAGGAAAAACAGGTTTTAAGGCTTAAATATCTCATCCACCAAGATCTTCGAGGCAAACTCCATTATCAGATTAAGGAATTTCCCTATGGTCAAGGTAAGTTACTGGAGATATTACGTCTTCCCTATAAGAAACAAAAAATATCACATTTTACAGTATCTGAGGACAAGGATATCTGTCTCTATATCCGACAGCAACTTTATTATCAAAATCCTATTTGGATGAAAGAACAAGCAGAAGCCTATCAAAAGGGAGAGAATCTTCTGACTTATGAGCTAAAAGCATGGTATCCACAAATTCGACCACTAGTAGGCGAATTTTGTCAGATTAAGCAAGATTTGACCAGCTATTATCAGTATTTTCAAACCTATTACCAAAAAAATCCTCAAAATGATTGGCAAAAGCTTTATCCACCAGCCTTTTATCAGCAATATTTCTTGAAAAATATGGTAGAATAGAAAGGATGGAGGAATCTAATGGTATTACAAAGAAATGAAATAAATGAAAAAGATACATGGGATCTATCAACGATCTACCCAACTGACCAGGCTTGGGAAGAAGCCTTAAAAGATTTAACAGAACAATTGGAGACAGTAGCCCAGTATGAAGGCCATCTCTTGGATAGTCCAGATAGCCTACTAGAAATTACTGAATTTTCTCTTGAAATGGAACGTCAGATGGAGAAGCTTTACGTTTATGCTCATATGAAGAATGACCAGGATACACGTGAAGCCAAGTACCAAGAGTACTATGCCAAGGCAATGACACTCTACAGTCAGCTAGACCAAGCCTTTTCATTCTATGAGCCTGAATTTATGGAGATTAGTGAAAAGCAGTATGCTGCCTTTCTAGAAGCTCAACCAAAGTTGCAGGTTTATCAACACTATTTTGACAAGCTTTTGCAAGGTAAGGAACACGTTCTATCACAGCGCGAAGAAGAATTATTGGCTGGAGCTGGTGAAATATTTGGTTCGGCAAGTGAAACCTTTGCGATTTTAGATAATGCAGATATCGTCTTTCCATTTGTTAAAGATGAAGATGGTAACGAAGTGCAATTATCACATGGCGTTTATATGCGTTTGATGGAGTCTAAAAATCGTGAAGTTCGCCGAGGTGCTTATCAAGCTCTGTATGCGACTTATGAACAATTCCAACATACCTATGCCAAAACCTTGCAAACCAATGTTAAAGTACAAAACTATCGTGCCAAAGTTCGCAACTACAAGAGTGCTCGTCATGCAGCCCTTGCAGCAAATTTTGTTCCAGAAACTGTTTATGACAATTTGGTAGCAGCAGTTCGCAAGCATTTGCCACTCTTACATCGCTATCTTAACCTTCGTTCAAAGATTTTGGGGATTTCAGACCTTAAGATGTACGATGTCTACACACCGCTTTCATCTGTTGAATACAGTTTTACTTATGAAGAAGCCTTGAAAAAAGCAGAAGATGCCTTGGCAGTATTGGGTGAGGATTACTTGAGCCGTGTTAAACGTGCCTTCAGCGAGCGTTGGATTGATGTTTACGAAAATCAAGGCAAGCGTTCGGGGGCCTATTCTGGTGGTTCTTATGATACCAATGCCTTCATGCTTCTTAACTGGCAGGACAATCTAGACAATCTCTTTACCCTTGTTCATGAAACAGGTCATAGTATGCATTCAAGCTATACTCGTGAAACGCAGCCTTATGTTTACGGAGATTATTCTATCTTCTTGGCTGAGATTGCCTCAACGACCAATGAAAATATCTTGACGGAGAAATTATTGGAAGAAGTGGAAGACGACGCAACGCGCTTTGCGATTCTCAATAACTTCCTAGATGGTTTCCGTGGAACGGTTTTCCGTCAAACTCAATTTGCTGAGTTTGAACACGCCATTCACCAAGCGGACCAAAATGGGGAAGTCTTGACAAGCGATTTTCTAAATAAACTCTACGCAGACTTGAACCAAGAGTATTATGGTTTGAGTAAGGAAGACAATCCTGAAATCCAATACGAGTGGGCTCGTATTCCACACTTCTACTATAACTACTATGTATATCAATATTCAACAGGCTTTGCGGCCGCCTCAGCCCTAGCTGAAAAGATTGTCCATGGTAGTCAAGAAGACCGTGACCGCTACATCGACTACCTCAAGGCAGGTAAGTCTGATTATCCACTTAATGTCATGAGAAAAGCTGGTGTTGATATGGAGAAGGAAGACTATCTCAACGATGCCTTTGCAGTCTTTGAACGTCGTTTGAATGAGTTTGAAGCCCTTGTTGAAAAATTGGGATTGGCATAAGATGGTTGAATCGTATAGTAAAAATGCTAACCATAACATGCGTCGTCCTGTTGTCAAAGAAGAAATTGTGGACTTGATGCGTCAGCGCCAAAAGCAAGTCACAGGTTCTTTGAAAGAATTGGAAGACTTTGCCCGCAAGGAAAATATTCCTATTATTCCCCATGAAACAGTTGCTTATTTCCGTTTTCTCATGGAAACCATGCAACCTAAAAACATTCTGGAAATTGGGACGGCTATCGGTTTTTCAGCCCTCTTGATGGCAGAACATGCGCCAAATGCCAAGATTACAACCATTGACCGCAATCCAGAAATGATTGGTTTTGCCAAGGAAAATTTTGCTCAATTTGACAGTCGCAAGCAAATCACTCTCCTAGAGGGAGATGCGGTAGATATATTATCTACACTGACAGAGTCCTATGATTTCGTCTTTATGGATTCTGCTAAGTCTAAATACATCGTCTTTCTGCCAGAAATCCTCAAACATTTGGAAGTTGGAGGTGTGGTTGTCTTGGATGACATTTTCCAAGGTGGTGATGTTGCCAAGGATATTATGGAAGTCCGTCGTGGCCAGCGAACTATTTACAGAGGACTTCAAAGACTATTTGATGCAACCTTAGACAATCCAGGACTCACCGCAACATTAGTGCCTTTAGGAGATGGTATTCTCATGCTTCGTAAAAATGTAGCAGATGTTCAACTGCCTGAAAGCGAATGATTTTCAGAATAATTTAAGAAAATATAGTAAAATAGATAGGGTAACACTTATCTCAAAGGAGTAGACATGAAGAAAAAACTATTGGCAGGTGCCATTACACTATTATCAGTAGCAACTTTAGCAGCTTGTTCGAAAGGTTCAGAAGGAGCAGACCTTATCAGCATGAAAGGGGATGTCATCACAGAACATCAATTTTATGAGCAAGTGAAAAGCAACCCTTCAGCCCAACAAGTGTTGTTGAACTTGACCATCCAAAAAGTATTTGAGAAACAATATGGCTCAGAAGTAGATGACAAAGAAGTCAATGACACTATTGCCGAAGAAGAGAAACAATATGGTGACAACTACCAACGTGTCTTATCACAAGCAGGTATGACCCTTGAAACACGTAAAGCTCAAATTCGTACAAGTAAATTAGTTGAGTTGGCAGTTAAGAAGGCAGCAGAAGCTGAATTGACAGATGATGCTTATAAGAAAGCCTTTGATGAATACACTCCAGATGTAACGGCTCAAATTATCCGTTTGGACAATGAAGACAAGGCCAAAGAAATTCTTGAAAAAGCAAAAGCTAGTGATGCAGATTTTGCTCAATTAGCTAAAGATAACTCAACTGATGAAAAAACCAAAGCGAACGGTGGAGAAATCACTTTTGACTCTGCTTCAACAGAAGTACCAGATCAAGTTAAGAAAGCAGCTTTCGCTTTAGATGTAAACGGTATTTCTGATGTGATTAGTGTTACTGGAACACAAGCATACAGTAGCCAATATTACATTGTAAAACTCACTAAGAAAACAGAAAAATCATCTAATATCGATGACTACAAAGAAAAATTAAAAACTGTTATCTTGACTCAAAAACAAAATGATTCAACATTTGTTCAAAGTATTATCGGAAAAGAATTGCAGGCAGCCAACATCAAGGTTAAAGATCAAGCCTTCCAAAATATTTTCACTCAATATATTGGTGGTGGAGATTCAAGTTCAAGCAGTTCTTCAAAAGAATAAAACAGAAAAGAGCCAAGTGCTCTTTTTCTTATGAGAAAATCTTCTATCTTAAGGGTAAGAGTTTTTTTCTTTCGGAAAAAATGGTATAATAGCAATCAAAACTAGAAAATAAACGGAATTTGGGAATAATTTCTTTTGTTCTCATTAGATTGGTGATACTATGAAGATTAGTAAGAGGCACCTATTAAACTATTCTATCCTAGTTCCTTATTTGCTTTTATCTATTTTGGGCTTGATTGTGGTTTATTCGACAACCAGTGCTATTTTAATTCAAGAAGGCCAAAGTGCACTGCAATTGGTCCGAAGTCAGGGACTATTTTGGATATTTAGTTTGATACTGATTGTCTTGATATATAAGTTGAAACTGAATTTTTTAAGAAAAGAACGACTTTTATTTATTGTTATGTTTGTTGAGCTAATTCTATTGGCTCTGGCTCGCTTAATTGGTACGCCGGTTAATGGAGCCTATGGTTGGATATCAGTAGGACCTTTGACCATTCAGCCAGCTGAGTATTTGAAGATTATTATTATTTGGTATTTAGCAAACAGATTTTCCAAACAACAAGAGGATATCGCTATTTACGACTTCCAAGTTTTGACACAAAATCAGTGGCTTCCTCGTGCTTTTAATGACTGGCGTTTTGTCCTCTTTGTACTGATTGGCAGCCTTGCTATTTTCCCAGATTTGGGGAATGCTACTATTCTAGCATTGGTAGCTTTGATTATGTATACAGTGAGTGGAATCGCTTATAGATGGTTTCTTGCTTTTTTTGGAATTTTAGTTGGAATTTCTGCCTTATCCTTATCACTTATTTCTTTTATAGGAGTTGATAAGTTTTCAAAAGTTCCAGTATTTGGATATGTAGCCAAGCGTTTCAGTGCTTATTTTAATCCCTTTGCTGACTTGGCAGGAGCTGGTCACCAATTAGCAAATTCCTATTTTGCCATGGTCAATGGTGGCTGGTTTGGTCTAGGCTTAGGAAATTCAATCGAAAAACGTGGCTATCTACCAGAAGCCCATACAGACTTTGTATTTTCAATTGTCATTGAAGAATTTGGCTTTGTAGGAGCCAGCTTGATTTTGGCACTTGTCTTTTTCCTTATTTTGCGAATTATCCTAGTAGGAATTCGTGCTAAGAATTCCTTTAATTCCATGATGGCGATTGGGGTTGGGGGGATGATGTTGGTACAGGTCTTTGTCAATATCGGTGGAATTTCTGGTATTATTCCTTCGACAGGAGTAACTTTCCCTTTCTTATCGCAAGGAGGGAACAGTCTCCTAGTCTTATCTGTAGCCATCGCCTTTGTCTTAAATATTGATGCAAGTGAAAAGCGTGCCCAATTATATGAGGAGTTAGAAGCTCACTCATCAAACTATATGTAGAGCTGATAGTGGAAAGGATTACCTATGTCTCTTCAAAAATTAGAAAACTATAGTAATAAAGCTGTCGTGCAAGAAGAAGTATTGATTTTAACAAAATTGTTAGAAGATATCACTAAAAATATGCTTGCTCCAGAGACTTTTGAAAAAATCATGCAGTTGAAAGAATTATCAACTCAAGAAGATTATCAAGGCTTGAACCAATTGGTTACTAGCCTTACAAATGATGAAATGGCTTATATTTCACGCTATTTCTCTATCTTGCCTCTCTTGATTAATATTTCAGAAGACGTGGATTTGGCCTATGAAATCAACCATCAAAATAATATCGATCAAGATTATCTTGGTAAATTATCAGCAACGATTAAAATGGTTGCAGAAAAAGAAAATGCGGTTGAAATTTTAGAACATTTGAATGTTGTCCCTGTTTTGACAGCCCATCCAACACAAGTGCAACGTAAGAGTATGCTGGATTTGACTAACCATATCCACACCCTCTTGCGTAAGTACCGTGATGTGAAATTAGGCTTGATTAATAAGGAAAAATGGCATAATGATCTCCGTCGTTACATTGAGATTATCATGCAGACAGATATGATTCGTGAAAAGAAATTGAAAGTAACCAATGAAATCACGAATGTTATGGAATACTACAATAGTTCATTCCTCAAGGCAGTTCCTCATTTGACTGCTGAGTACAAGCGTCTGGCTAAAAAACACGGCTTGGACTTGAAACATCCTAAACCAATTACCATGGGTATGTGGATTGGTGGAGACCGTGATGGTAATCCTTTTGTTACAGCAGATACCTTGAAACAATCTGCTATGACTCAGTGTGAAGTCATCATGAATTACTATGATGAAAAGATTTACCAACTTTATCGTGAGTTCTCTCTCTCAACCAGTATTGTCAATGTGAGCAAGCAAGTCAGAGAAATGGCTCGTCAGTCTAAGGATAACTCGATTTATCGTGAAAAAGAGCTATACCGCCGTGCCTTGTTTGATATTCAATCAAAAATCCAAGCAACAAAAACTTATCTCATTGAAGATAAGGAAGTTGGAGCTCGCTATGAGACAGCCAATGACTTTTATAAGGACTTAATTACCATTCGTGATTCTCTCTTGGAAAATAAGGGTGAAGCACTGATTTCTGGTGATTTTGTTGAGCTGATTCAGGCAGTTGAAATTTTTGGTTTCTATTTGGCATCTATTGACATGCGTCAAGATTCTAGTGTTCATGAAGCCTGTGTAGCTGAACTCTTGAAATCAGCAGGAATTCATTCGCATTATAGTGAACTAAGTGAAGAAGAAAAATGCCAGCTTCTTTTGAAAGAATTGGAGGAAGATCCACGTATTCTTTCTGCCACTCATGTTGAAAAATCAGAGTTACTTGAAAAAGAATTGGCCATCTTTAAAGCTGCTCGTAAGTTGAAAGATAAGTTGGGGGATGATGTTATTCGTCAGACTATCATTTCACATGCAACCAGTGTATCTGACATGCTGGAATTAGCTATCTTGCTAAAAGAAGTAGGCTTAGTGGATAAAGAAAGAGCTCGTGTCCAAATTGTTCCTCTCTTTGAAACAATCGAGGACTTGGACCACTCAGAAGAAACCATGAGAGAATACCTTTCTCTTCCTCTTGCTAAGAAATGGATTGCTTCACGTAATAACTACCAAGAAATCATGCTTGGCTATTCGGATAGTAATAAAGATGGTGGTTACTTATCATCATGTTGGACCCTTTACAAGGCTCAACAACAATTGACTGCTATTGGAGATGAATTTGGCGTTAAGGTAACCTTCTTCCATGGTCGTGGTGGGACTGTCGGTCGTGGTGGTGGACCAACCTATGAAGCTATCACATCTCAACCGCTTAAGTCTATCAAGGATCGTATCCGTTTGACGGAGCAGGGGGAAGTAATTGGGAATAAATACGGTAACAAAGACGCTGCTTACTATAACCTTGAAATGCTAGTATCTGCAGCCATTAACCGTATGATTACTCAGAAGAAGAGCGATACCAATACCTCAAATCGCTATGAAGCTATTATGGATCAAGTAGTGGACCGTAGTTACGATATCTACCGTGATTTGGTCTTTGGAAATGATTATTTCTATGATTATTTCTTCGAATCAAGTCCAATCAAGGCTATTTCAAGCTTTAATATCGGTTCTCGTCCAGCTGCTCGTAAGACTATTACTGAAATCGGTGGTTTGCGTGCCATCCCTTGGGTCTTCTCATGGTCACAAAGCCGTGTCATGTTCCCTGGTTGGTATGGGGTTGGTTCAAGCTTCAAGGAATTTATCGATAAGAATCCTGAGAATATCGCTATCCTACGAGATATGTACCAAAACTGGCCTTTCTTCCAATCGCTTCTTTCAAATGTTGATATGGTCTTGTCAAAATCAAATATGAATATTGCTTTTGAATATGCCAAACTTTGTGAAGATGATCAAGTAAAAGCAATCTATGAGACTATTCTAAATGAATGGCAAGTTACCAAGGAAGTTATCTTGGCTATCGAAGGTTATGATGAACTTTTGGCTGAAAATCCATATCTAAAAGCAAGTTTAGATTATCGTATGCCATACTTTAATATTCTTAACTACATCCAGTTGGAGTTGATTAAACGTCAACGCCGAGGAGAATTATCAAGCGACCAAGAAAAATTAATCCATACAACCATCAACGGAATTGCAACAGGATTGCGTAATTCAGGTTGATACCTATCAAGCTTCCTCTTTTCTATAGGGGAAGTTTTTGAATAGTTCAAAAAAATACTCAAAGAGTCTTGACAAGTAATTGAAAAATGATATAATTTAAACATTCAGAAAAGTAATCATACAAACTTTTTAGAGAGTCTGTGGTAGCTGAAAACAGATAAGTGGTGATGATGAAAATTGGGCTGGATGTTATTTAGAATTTGAAATCATAAAAATTCGGTGAGCACACCTTACAGTGCATCTCGTGATTGCGAGACAGAGCGATAGGGAAATTCCCTATAATTGAGGTGGTACCGCGCATCGACGTCCTCACACAAGTTTTTTGTGTGAGGACTTTTTTATCGGAGGTTTGTATGGAAAGAAAACGATGGCGTCGCTTGTTTATACTCAATGAAAATCAAAAAGCAAACTAGGAAGCTAGCCGCAGGTTGCTCAAAGCACTGCTTTGAGGTTGTGGATAGAACTGACGAAGTCAGTAACCATAGCTACGGTAAGGCGACGCTGACGTGGTTTGAAGAGATTTTCGAAGAGTATTAGATAAGTGAAGTATTTTAAAGGATTAAAAAGGAGAAATAGAATGAAAAATAAACGTTTAATTGGAATTATCGCTGCATTAGCAGTCTTAGTAGCAGGAAGCTTGATTTACTCTTCAATGAATAAACCAAAAGCTAAGAATGAGAAGAAAGTTGCCAAAGTTGGTGTCCTTCAGTTTGTCAGCCATCCATCTCTTGATTTGATTTATAAAGGGATTCAAGACGGACTTGCGGAAGAAGGTTATAAAGATGACCAAGTTAAAATCGATTTTATGAACTCAGAAGGTGACCAAAGTAAGGTTGCGACAATGAGTAAACAATTGGTTGCAAATGGCAATGACCTTGTGGTTGGTATTGCAACACCAGCTGCTCAAGGTTTGGCTAGTGCCACAAAAGATCTACCAGTTATCATGGCCGCGATTACAGACCCAATCGGTGCTAACTTGGTCAAAGATTTGAAAAAACCAGGTGGCAACATAACAGGTGTATCTGACCACAATCCAGCTCAACAACAAGTTGAACTCATTAAGGCTCTTACACCAAATGTAAAAACAATCGGAGCTCTTTACTCAAGCAGCGAAGATAATTCCAAAACTCAAGTCGAAGAATTTAAGGCTTATGCTGAAAAAGCAGGTTTGACAGTGGAAACATTTGCAGTTCCTTCAACAAATGAAATTGCTTCAACAGTCAATGTTATGACTAGCAAAGTTGATGCTATCTGGGTTCCAATTGATAACACCATTGCATCGGGATTTCCAACGGTTGTCTCTAGTAATCAAAGTTCTAAGAAGCCAATTTATCCAAGTGCCACTGCCATGGTAGAAATAGGTGGTTTGGCATCAGTTGTAGTTGACCAACATGACCTTGGTGTTGCAACTGGTAAAATGATTGCGCAAGTCTTGAAAGGTGCAAAACCATCCGATACCCCAGTCAATGTCTTTTCAACTGGTAAATCAGTAATCAACAAAAAATTGGCACAAGAGCTAGGTATTACGATTCCTGAATCTGTTTTAAAAGAAGCAGGTCAAGTGATCGAATAATCTGTAATGGAGGAGTTGGGGACATCTCCTCCAATTTTTTACAATAGAAATCATATAGAAAAGGTTACGAAACAGATGATATTATCTATTATTTCTCAAGGATTTATCTGGGCTATTCTAGGTCTGGGAATCTTTATGACATTTAGGATTTTAAACTTTCCAGATATGACGACAGAAGGTTCCTTCCCTCTTGGGGGAGCTGTTGCTGTCACTCTGATAACGAAAGGCGTGAATCCTTTTGTAGCAACTCTTATTGCTGTTGGAGCCGGTTGTTTGGCTGGAATGGCAGCAGGACTTCTTTATACAAAAGGGAAGATTCCAACCTTACTCTCAGGGATTTTGGTGATGACTTCCTGTCACTCTATCATGCTCTTGATTATGGGACGTGCAAATTTAGGATTGCTTGGAACCAAGCAAATTCAGGATGTTTTACCTTTTGAATCGGATTTAAATCAACTTTTTATAGGTCTCATCTTTGTCAGTCTTGTCATTGCTCTCATGCTCTTTTTCTTGGACACCAAACTCGGACAGGCCTATATTGCTACAGGTGACAATCCGGATATGGCTAGAAGTTTTGGGATTCATACTGGACGCATGGAACTTATGGGCTTGGTCTTATCAAATGGTGTGATTGCTCTTGCAGGTGCTCTCATTGCCCAGCAAGAAGGCTATGCTGATGTATCTAGAGGAATCGGGGTTATTGTTGTAGGTCTTGCAAGTTTGATAATTGGAGAAGTTATTTTCAAGAGTCTGAGTTTGGCAGAGCGTCTGCTTGCCATCGTTGTGGGTTCTATCGCCTATCAATTCTTAGTGTGGGCTGTCATCGCGCTTGGCTTTAATACAAGTTACCTTCGTTTATACAGTGCCTTGATTTTGGCAGTTTGCCTCATGATTCCAACATTTAAGCAAACAATCTTGAAAGGAGCCAAGTTAAGCAAATGACAGCAATTGTAGAATTAAAAAATGCAACCAAAATCGTTAAAAATGGCTTTGATGAAGAAAAGATTATTTTAAATGATGTTTCTTTAGAAATTTTTGAACAGGACTTTATCACGATTTTAGGTGGAAATGGTGCTGGTAAATCGACCCTCTTTAATACTATTGCAGGAACCTTATCACTAACCAGTGGAACCATCCGTATTTTAGGTGAAGATGTTACCAAGTTTTCACCAGAGAAGAGAGCCAAGTATTTGTCTCGAGTCTTCCAAGATCCAAAGATGGGAACAGCTCCTCGTATGACGGTTGCTGAAAATCTCCTGATTGCAAAGTTTCGTGGTGAAAAGCGTGGATTGTTACCACGACGCTTGAATAGCTATAAGGATGAATTTCAGGCAACTATTGAAAAAGTAGGAAACGGTCTTGAGAAACACTTGAATACACCGATTGAGTTCTTATCAGGTGGCCAAAGACAGGCTTTGAGTCTCTTGATGGCAACCTTGAAGCGACCTGAATTACTCCTATTAGATGAGCATACTGCAGCCCTTGATCCAAAGACAAGTGTCGCCCTCATGGAGTTGACAGATGACTTTGTCAAGAAAGATCAGCTGACAGCCCTTATGATTACCCACCATATGGAAGATGCTCTCAAATATGGCAATCGCTTGATTGTCATGAAAGAAGGACGGATTATCCAAGATTTGACCCAAGAAGAAAAAGCAAAAATGAAAATCTCAGACTACTATCAATTATTTGAATAGATAAACTTTATTTTCATCAAAAAATAGAGAAGAAAAACTTAGAAGCGTTAAAGTGTTTCTGAGTTTTTTTAACTTTCTTTAACTTTCTTTTCTATCTAGAAAAATAAGGCAAAGATAATTACGGAAAGCGTATGAAATGGTTTACTTTTTTTCAGAAATAAGCTATACTAGTTTACGTAAAACTATGATAAAATGGAGGTATTGTGTATGGTTGACAAACAAGTCATTGAAGAAATCAAAAACAATGCCAACATTGTGGAAGTCATAGGAGATGTGATTTCTTTACAAAAGGCAGGACGGAACTATCTAGGGCTCTGTCCTTTTCATGGTGAAAAAACACCTTCTTTCAACGTTGTAGAGGATAAGCAGTTTTACCACTGTTTCGGTTGTGGTCGCTCAGGTGATGTCTTTAAGTTCATAGAGGAGTACCGAGGGGTTCCCTTTATGGAGGCTGTCCAAATCTTGGGTCAGCGTGTTGGAATTGAGGTTGAAAAACCGCTTTATAGTGAACAAAAGCCGGTTTCGCCTCACCAAGCTCTTTATGATATGCACGAAGATGCAGCCAAATTTTACCATGCTATTCTCATGACAACGACCATGGGTGAAGAGGCCAGAAATTACCTTTATCAGCGTGGTTTGACAGATGAAGTGCTCAAACATTTTCGAATTGGTTTAGCACCCCCAGAACGAAACTATCTTTATCAACGTTTGTCTGGTCAGTATCGTGAAGAGGATTTCCTGGATTCGGGATTGTTTTATCTCTCGGATGCCAATCAATTTGTAGATACCTTTCACAATCGAATTATGTTTCCCCTGACAAATGATCAGGGAAAGGTCATTGCCTTCTCAGGTCGTATCTGGCAGAAAACGGATTCACAAACTTCTAAGTATAAAAATAGCCGATCGACTGCAATTTTTAACAAAAGTTACGAATTATATCATATGGATAGGGCAAAAAAATCTTCTGGAAAAGCCAGTGAGATTTACCTGATGGAAGGGTTCATGGATGTCATTGCAGCTTATCGGGCTGGAATCGAAAACGCTGTCGCATCTATGGGAACAGCCTTGAGTCGAGAGCATGTTGAGCATCTGAAAAGGTTAACCAAGAAGTTGGTTCTTGTTTATGATGGCGATAAGGCTGGGCAAGCAGCGACATTGAAAGCGCTGGACGAAATTGATGATATGCCTGTGCAAATCGTCAGCATGCCTGATAGCTTGGATCCAGATGAGTATCTACAAAAAAATGGACCAGAAGACTTGGCCTATCTATTAACGAAAACTCGTATTAGTCCGATTGAGTTCTACATTCACCAGTACAAACCTGAAAATAGTGAAAATCTGCAGGCCCAGATCGAGTTTATTGAAAAAATAGCTCCCTTGATTGTTCAAGAAAAGTCTATCACTGCTCAAAATAGCTATATTCATATTTTAGCTGACAGTCTGACATCTTTTGATTATGCCCAGATTGAGCAGATTGTTAATGAGAATCGACAGGCACAAAGACAGAATCGCATGGAAGGAATTTCCAGGCCGACGCCAATCACCATGCCTGTCACTAAGCAGTTATCGGCTATTATGAGGGCAGAAGCCCATCTACTTTATAGAATGATGGAATCCCCTCTTGTTTTGAATGATTACCGTTTGCGAGACGACTTTGCATTTGACACACCTGAATTTCAGCTCTTATATGACTTGCTTGGCCAGTATGGCAATCTTCCTCCAGAAGTTTTAGCAGAACAGACAGAGGAAGTTGAAAGAGCTTGGTATCAAGTCTTAGCTCAGGATTTACCTGCTGATATGTCACCGCAGGAACTTAGTGAAGTAGAAATGACTCGAAACAAGGCTCTCTTGAATCAGGACAATATGAGAATCAAAAAGAAGGTGCAGGAAGCTAGCCATGTAGGAGATACCGACACAGCCTTAGAAGAATTGGAACGTTTAATTTCACAAAAGAGAAGAATGGAGTAACAATGGCAACAAAACAAAAAGAAGTAACAACATTTGACGTGCAAGTAGCAGAATTTATCCGTAATCATAAGCAAAAAGGGACCGCAACAGACGATGAAATCAATGCAAGTCTTGTTATTCCTTTTACCTTGGACGCTGATGGGATTGAAGATCTCTTGCAACGGATTCAGGATGCAGGAATTTCTATCACAGATAACGAAGGAAATCCAAGTGCGCGTGTTCTTAGCAATGAAGAAGAACCAGAACTCAGTGATGAGGACTTGATTGGTTCAACTTCGGCTAAGGTCAACGACCCTGTCCGTATGTACTTGAAAGAAATCGGGGTCGTTCCTCTCTTGACCAATGAAGAGGAAAAAGAATTGGCACTGGCTGTTGAAGCTGGTGATATCGAAGCCAAACAACGTCTTGCGGAAGCCAACCTTCGTTTGGTTGTTTCTATTGCTAAACGCTATGTTGGTCGTGGTATGCAGTTCCTTGATTTGATTCAAGAAGGAAATATGGGCTTGATGAAGGCGGTTGACAAGTTTGACTATTCTAAAGGATTCAAGTTCTCAACTTACGCAACTTGGTGGATTCGTCAAGCCATCACTCGTGCTATTGCGGATCAAGCTCGTACCATCCGTATCCCAGTTCACATGGTTGAAACTATCAATAAATTGGTTCGTGAGCAGCGTAATCTCCTTCAAGAATTAGGACAAGATCCAACGCCAGAGCAAATTGCTGAACGTATGGATATGACCCCTGATAAGGTTCGTGAAATCTTGAAGATTGCCCAAGAACCAGTATCTCTTGAAACTCCTATCGGTGAAGAAGATGATAGCCACCTTGGAGACTTTATTGAAGATGAAGTGATTGAAAATCCAGTGGACTATACAACTCGTATCGTCTTGCGTGAGCAGTTGGATGAGGTCTTGGATACTCTTACAGATCGTGAAGAAAATGTTCTGCGTCTACGTTTTGGTCTAGATGATGGAAAAATGCGCACCCTTGAAGATGTGGGTAAAGTCTTTAACGTAACCCGTGAGCGTATCCGTCAGATTGAAGCTAAGGCTTTGAGAAAACTACGCCAACCAAGTCGCAGCAAACCGCTTCGTGATTTTATTGAAGACTAAGAGTGAGGATAAACATGGCTTATACAGAAGAACAAATCGAAAATATCAAAACACGAATTTTATCAGCCTTGGAAGAAGTCATCGACCCTGAGTTGGGAATCGATATTGTCAATCTTGGTTTAATTTATGAGATTCGTTTTGATGGTGACACAGGGCAAACAGAGATTGATATGACTTTGACAACTATGGGTTGTCCCCTAGCTGACCTTTTGACAGACCAGATTTATGATGCCATGACAGAGGTGCCAGAAGTAACGGATACTGAGGTCAAATTAGTATGGTATCCAGCCTGGACAGTTGAAAAAATGAGTCGCTATGCTCGTATTGCCCTAGGCATTAAGTAAACATATAAAAGCATGTGAGAGACTGTTGGAAAAGCGAGGAAATTTACTCCTCTTTTCCTCTAGTCTCTCCTTTCTTTTGCTGATTTTATTCAAAGAAAATGATATAATAGTAGTTATGGAAAAAAAGAAATTACGCATCAATATGTTGAGTTCAAGTGAGAAAGTAGCAGGACAAGGAGTTTCAGGTGCTTACCGTGAATTAGTTCGTCTTCTTCACCGTGATGCCAAGGATCAATTGATTGTTACAGAAAATCTTCCAATAGAGGCAGATGTGACTCACTTTCATACGATTGATTTCCCCTACTATTTATCAACATTCCAAAAGAAACGCTCAGGGAGAAAAATTGGCTATGTGCATTTCTTGCCTGATACACTTGAGGGGAGTTTGAAAATTCCATTTTTCTTAAAAGGAATTATTAAACGCTATGTATTTTCTTTTTACAACCGGATGGAGCACTTGGTTGTGGTCAATCCTATGTTTATCGAGGATTTGGTGGCAGCTGGTATTCCACGTGAAAAAGTGACCTATATTCCTAACTTTGTCAACAAGGAAAAATGGCATCCTCTTCCACAAGAAGAGGTAGCGAGTCTGCGAACAGAGCTAGGTATTAGTGAGAATCAGTTTATCGTAGTAGGTGCTGGTCAAGTTCAGAAACGCAAAGGGATTGATGATTTTATCCGGCTGGCTGAGGAATTGCCTCAGATTACCTTTATCTGGGCCGGCGGATTCTCTTTCGGTGGCATGACAGATGGTTATGAACGCTATAAGAAAATTATGGACAATCCCCCTAAAAATTTAATGTTTCCAGGTATTGTATCGCCAGAGCGTATGCGCGAATTGTATGCCCTAGCGGATCTTTTCTTGTTACCTAGTTACAATGAGCTCTTTCCTATGACTATCCTAGAAGCTGCCAGTTGTGAAGCTCCTATTATGTTGCGTGATTTAGATCTCTATAAGGTGATTTTGGAGGGAAATTATAGGGCGACAGCAGATAGAGAAGAGATGAAAGAAGCTATTCTGGAATATCAAGCGAATCCTGCTGTTTTAAAAGATTTGAAAGAAAAAGCTAAGAATATTTCTAGAGAGTATTCTGAAGAGCATCTGTTGCAAATCTGGTTGGACTTTTATGAGAAACAAGCCGCTTTAGGGAGAAAATAAAAAGTGAGGTAATCTATGCGAATTGGTTTATTTACAGATACCTATTTTCCTCAGGTTTCTGGTGTTGCGACCAGTATTCGAACCTTGAAAACAGAACTTGAAAAGCAGGGGCATGCTGTTTTTATCTTTACGACTACAGATAAGGATGTCAATCGCTATGAAGATTGGCAAATTATCCGTATTCCAAGTGTTCCCTTCTTTGCTTTTAAGGATCGCCGCTTTGCCTACCGAGGATTTAGCAAGGCGCTTGAAATTGCTAAACAATATCAACTGGATGTTATCCATACTCAGACAGAATTTTCTCTTGGTTTGTTGGGGATTTGGATTGCGCGTGAATTGGAAATTCCCGTCATTCATACCTATCACACCCAGTATGAAGACTATGTCCATTATATTGCCAAGGGGATGTTGATTCGTCCTAGTATGGTCAAGTATCTGGTCAGAGGTTTCCTGCATGATGTGGATGGAGTCATTTGCCCGAGTGAGATTGTCCGTGACTTGCTATCTGACTATAAGGTCAAGGTTGAAAAGCGGGTCATTCCAACTGGGATTGAATTAGCTAAGTTTGATCGTCCGGAAATCAAGCAGGAAAATTTGACAGAACTGCGTAGTAAACTAGGGATTCAAGATGATGAAAAGATGTTGCTTAGTCTTTCTAGAATTTCCTATGAAAAAAATATTCAAGCAGTATTAGCAGCCTTTGCAGAAGTTTTGAGAGAGGAAGACAAGGTGAAACTGGTGATAGCTGGGGATGGGCCTTATCTGGATGACCTTAAAGAGCAAGCACAGAAACTAGAGATTCAAGACTCGGTCATCTTTACAGGGATGATTGCTCCTAGTGAGACAGCTCTTTATTATAAGGCGGCGGATTTCTTCATCTCGGCATCGACAAGTGAAACCCAAGGCTTGACCTACTTGGAAAGTTTGGCTAGTGGGACACCTGTCATTGCACATGGAAATCCTTATCTGGACAATCTTATCAGTGATAAAATGTTTGGAACCTTGTACTATGGAGAACATGATTTGGCTGGTGCTATTTTGGAAGCCCTGATTGCAACACCAGATATGAATGAGCATACTTTATCAGAGAAATTGTATGAGATTTCAGCTGAGAACTTTGGGAAACGAGTACATGAGTTTTATCTGGATGCTATTATTTCAAATAATTTCGAGAAAGATTTAGCTAAAGATGATACTATTAGTCAGCGTATCTTTAAGACAGTTTTGTATCTTCCACAACAGGTGGTTGCTGTGCCCGTAAAAGGCTCTAGACGAATGCTGAAGGCTTCAAAAACACAGTTGATCAGCATAAGAGATTATTGGAAAGACCATGAAGAATAGAAAGAGGAACAGTATGAAAAAACAATTAATGAGAAGCGGTCGTGATAAAAAGATTGCTGGTGTTTGTGCTGGGGTAGCCCATTATTTTGATATGGATCCTACTATTGTTCGCGTAATATGGGGTGTTCTTGCTTTTGGTTATGGAGCAGGAGTTGTAGCTTATATCATTTTATGGATTATTGCACCAGTAGCAAGTGACTATTGAAAACTAGCTCAATTCATGCTAAGATAATAGAAAATAGAATGTAACGAAGGAGATAAAAATGGCATTTGGAGATAATGGAAAACGTAAAAAAACTATGTTTGAGAAATTAACCTTGCTTATCGTGCTTATCATGTTAGTAGCAAGTATTTTGGGAATTTTTGCAACTGCAATTGGTGCCCTCAGTAATCTATAAAATAGATTCAAGAAAATTTAGTGACTGGGATTTCCCAGCCCTTTTTTAAAGTGAGAAGAAATAATGAGTATGTTTTTAGATACAGCAAAGATTAAGGTCAAGGCTGGTAATGGTGGCGATGGTATGGTTGCCTTTCGCCGTGAAAAATATGTCCCTAATGGCGGTCCTTGGGGCGGTGATGGTGGTCGTGGAGGCAATGTCGTCTTCGTTGTAGATGAAGGTCTACGTACCCTCATGGATTTCCGCTACAATCGTCATTTCAAGGCTGATTCTGGTGAAAAAGGGATGACCAAAGGGATGCATGGTCGTGGTGCTGATGACCTTAGAGTTCGAGTGCCACAAGGTACGACTGTTCGTGATGCAGAGACTGGCAAGGTTTTGACAGATTTGATAGAACACGGGCAAGAATTTATTGTTGCTCACGGTGGTCGTGGTGGACGTGGAAATATTCGTTTCGCGACACCAAAAAATCCTGCACCAGAAATCTCTGAAAATGGAGAACCAGGTCAGGAACGTGAGTTACAATTGGAACTAAAAATCTTAGCAGATGTTGGTTTAGTTGGATTCCCATCTGTAGGGAAATCAACACTTTTAAGTGTTATCACATCTGCTAAACCTAAAATTGGTGCCTACCACTTTACCACTATTGTGCCAAATTTAGGAATGGTTCGTACCCAATCGGGTGAATCTTTTGCAGTAGCTGATCTACCAGGATTGATTGAAGGTGCTAGTCAAGGTGTTGGTTTGGGAACTCAGTTCCTCCGTCATATTGAACGTACACGTGTCATCCTTCACATCATTGATATGTCAGCTAGCGAAGGTCGTGATCCTTATGAGGATTATCTGGCCATTAACAAGGAGTTGGAGTCATATAATCTTCGTCTCATGGAGCGTCCACAGATTATTGTAGCTAATAAGATGGATATGCCTGAGAGTCAGGAAAATCTTGTAGAATTCAAGAAGAAATTAGCTACAAACTATGATGAATTTGAAGAGTTACCAGCAATCTTCCCAATTTCTGGTTTGACTAAGCAAGGTCTGGCAACGCTATTGGATGCTACAGCTGAATTGCTAGACAAGACACCAGAATTCTTGCTCTATGACGAGTCAGATATGGAAGAAGAAGCTTACTATGGATTTGACGAGGAAGAGAAAGCCTTTGAAATTAACCGTGATGACGATGCGACATGGGTACTTTCTGGTGAAAAACTAATGAAACTCTTTAATATGACCAACTTTGATCGTGACGAATCAGTCATGAAATTTGCCCGCCAACTTCGTGGTATGGGAGTTGATGAAGCCCTTCGTGCGCGTGGTGCTAAGGATGGGGATTTGGTCCGCATTGGTAAATTTGAGTTTGAATTTGTAGACTAGGAGACTAGTATGGGAGATAAACCGATATCTTTCCGAGATGCGGATGGCAATTTTGTTTCCGCCGCAGACGTTTGGAATGAAAAGAAATTGGAAGAACTATTTAATCGTCTCAATCCAAATCGTTCTTTGAGATTGGCACGAACTAAAAAAGACAACCCATCTTAAATACGTAAGATAAAACTCCAATTATCAGTCAAGTTAACTGTAACAAATAGAATCTAAGATCGAGAAAGGGCAAAATTTGTCCTTTTTTTACTTATAAATTATAGTGTATTGAAATAGAATATGAACAAACTGATTAGGGAATTCAAATCAAATCTCTAACAAGGCTTTAGAAGTTGTGTTGTTCTATTCTAGATTCAAAAAACTACATTTTTTCTGTTAAAAAAGAATTTTTTTACAATAATGGTTGGTTATTTAGTTTATTTATGCTATAATAGGAACAATTATTTTTAGGAGGTGCAGCATGTCTTATTTGTTTGAGATATTACCGAGTTTATTGAGCGGTGCAAGCATGACTTTACAGGTGTTTGCACTGGTCTTTATTTTTTCTATTCCCTTGGGCGTTTTGATTGCCTTTGCCTTGCAAGTCCATTGGAAGCTCCTCCATCATCTGATTAACATTTACATTTGGATCATGCGGGGCACACCCTTGCTCTTACAATTGATCTTTATCTATTATGTGCTCCCGAGTATTGGGATTCGTTTAGACCGTCTTCCTGCAGCTATTATTGCTTTTGTTCTCAATTATGCGGCTTACTTTGCTGAAATCTTCCGTGGAGGGATTGATACCATTCCTAAAGGTCAATATGAGGCTGCTAAGGTCTTGAAGTTTAATCCTTTTGACACAGTGCGCTATATTATCTTACCACAGGTGACCAAGATTGTTCTCCCTAGTGTCTTTAATGAGGTTATGAGTTTGGTCAAGGATACTTCTCTGGTTTATGCTCTAGGCATTTCAGACCTTATCTTGGCTAGTCGAACAGCTGCAAACCGTGATGCTAGTCTGGTCCCAATGTTCTTGGCAGGAGCCATTTACTTGATTTTGATTGGGATTGTGACCATTCTTGCCAAAAAAGTTGAGAAGAAGTACAGTTACTATAGATAGGAGGCTGCCATGTTAGAATTACGAAATATCAATAAAGTCTTTGGTGAAAAGCAAATTTTATCTAATTTCAGTCTAAAAATTCCTGAAAAGCAAATCCTGACTATCGTTGGGCCTTCTGGTGGAGGTAAGACAACTCTATTACGTATGCTTGCAGGTCTTGAAACCATTGATTCAGGTCAAATTTTTTATAATGGAGAACCTTTAGAATTGGATGAACTGGAGAAGCGCAATCTACTGGGATTTGTATTCCAAGATTTTCAACTTTTCCCTCATTTATCAGTTATAGACAATTTGACCTTATCTCCTGTAAAAACTATGGGAATGAAGCAGGAAGAGGCTGATAAGAAGGCGCGAGGGCTTTTGGAACAGTTAGGACTAGCAGGGCACGCAGATGCCTATCCTTTCTCATTATCTGGTGGGCAAAAGCAGCGGGTGGCCTTGGCGCGTGCTATGATGATTGACCCAGAAATCATTGGCTACGATGAACCAACTTCTGCTCTGGATCCAGAGTTGCGCTTGGAAGTGGAAAAACTGATCTTGCAAAATAGGGAACTTGGGATGACGCAGATTGTCGTTACCCACGATTTACAGTTCGCTGAAAATATCGCAGATCAGATTCTCAAGGTTGAGCCCAAGTAGGAGGTGCCGATGACTAATAAGAAAATTGCTTTAGTATTGGTTTCTCTCCTGACACTCTTTTTAACAGCTTGTACTCAGAAGGCTAGCGATCCAAAGCAGGATAACTGGGATAAGTATCAAGATCAGGGGACCATTACTATTGGTTTTGACAATACCTTTGTACCTATGGGATTTGAAGAAAAGAATGGCCAATACACAGGCTTTGATATTGATTTAGCACAAGCTGTCTCTGAAAAATTAGGTTTTAAGGTTCAATTTCAACCAATCGACTGGGATATGAAGGAGACAGAACTGCAAAATGGAACCATAGACGTTATCTGGAATGGCTATTCTGCCACTGATGAACGCCGAGAGAAAGTTGCCTTTAGCATTCCATATATGGAAAATCAGCAAGTTCTGGTTGCGAAGAAAAGCCAGCAAATTCATTCAGTAGAGGAGATGAAGGATAAGACCTTGGGAGCTCAAGCTGGGTCCTCTGGTTATTTAGACTTTGAAGCCCAGCCAAACTTATTGAAAAATCGTGTCAAAGACCAGAAGGCCAATCAATACCAGAGTTTCAATGAAGCCTTGATTGATTTGAAGAATGATCGAATTGATGCCTTGTTGATTGACCGAGTGTATGCTAATTACTATCTTCAGTCTGAGGGGATATTAAATGACTATAATGTCTTTTCAGCTGGATTTGAAAGTGAATCTTTTGCTGTCGGTGTCAGACCTGCAGATAAAAAATTATTCCAAGCTTTAAACCAAGCTCTTGTTCAACTTTATAAAGAAGGTAAGTTCCAAGAAATAAGCATGAAATGGTTTGGAGAAGATGTAGCAACCAAAGAAGTGAAAAGTAGAGATTGAGTTTTTACTCAGTCTCTTTTTGCATCAAAAAATCCTCTGGCAAGAACCAGAGGATAAGAGATTATTTCATTGTTGGGAAGAGTAATACGTCACGGATAGTAGTTGTATCAGTGAGGAGCATGCAGAGACGGTCGATACCGATTCCCAAACCACCTGTTGGTGGCATACCATATTCAAGGGCTTCGATATAGTCGTAGTCGATACCTGTCGCTTCATCGTCACCAAGCTCTTTGGCTTTAGCTTGGGCTTCAAAACGGCTAAGTTGATCGATTGGGTCGTTGAGCTCAGTAAAGGCATTACCGTACTCCTTAGTCATGATGAAGAGTTCGAAACGGTCAGTAAAGCGCTCATCTTCAGGATTTTTCTTAGCAAGTGGAGATACAGCTACTGGATGTCCATAGACAAAGGTTGGTTGGATTAAAGTTTCTTCAACAAACTCTTCAAAGAAGGCGTTGATAATGTGGCCAACTTCAGTGTAGTGTTTTTCAACAGGGACTTTCTTCTCAGCAGCGATAGCTTTGGCTTCTTCAAAAGTCATGTCTTTCCAGAAATCGACACCTGTAATTTCCTTGATAGCATCCACCATATGAACACGTTTAAATGGTTCATTGATTTTGATTTCAGTACCTTGATAGTTAACTGGACCATCGCCTTTAACTGATTTAGCAGCGTGTTGGATAATACCTTCAGTCAAGTCCATGATATCTTGGAAGTCTGCATAAGCTTGGTAAACTTCGATAGAAGTAAACTCAGGGTTATGAGTAGCATCCATTCCTTCGTTACGGAAGATACGGCCGATTTCATAGACACGCTCCATACCACCAACGATAAGGCGTTTTAAGTGAAGCTCAGTCGCGATACGAAGCACCATGTCAATGTTTTGAGCGTTGTGGTGAGTGATAAACGGACGAGCAGCAGCACCACCAGCTTCGTTATGAAGAACAGGTGTTTCCACTTCAAGGAATCCTTTTTGATCAAGGTAACGACGGATTTCAGAGATGATTTTTGAACGAGTAACAAAGCGTTCAAAGCTTTCACGGTTTGAAATCAAATCAAGGTAACGTTTACGGTAAATAGTTTCAACGTCTGTTAAACCGTGGAATTTCTCTGGAAGCGGACGAAGGGCTTTGGACAAGTGAGTGATATGTGTAGCCTTGATAGAGAGTTCTCCCATATCTGTACGCATCACTTCGCCTTCGACACCAAGGAAGTCTCCTAAGTCAGCCTTTTTAAAGATTTCGTAGTTTTCTTCACCGACAGCATCTTTACGAACGTAGATTTGAATCTGGCCTTCGCGGTCTTGAAGGTGGGCAAAACCTACTTTACCTTTACCACGTTTGGTTACCAAGCGTCCTGCGATAGTAGCTGTTTCGTTTTTATCATGTAATTGTTCTTTATCGAGATCAGCATATTTATCTTTTAATTCTTGTGAATTTGCAGTGCGTTCAAAGCGTTTTCCGAAAGGATCGATTCCTTGTTCACGGAGCGCAGCCATTTTTTCACGGCGAACGATCTGCTGGTCATTTAGTTCTTCCATATGTTCTGTTGACATGGGATCCTCCTAGTTTTACTCAAAATTGAATACGATGAGTCATTTTTTGCGATACTCCCATTTTATCATAAATATCCAAGAAATTCACGGATAATCTTTAAAAACTAAAAAGAACTTGACACTAAAATCAAGTTCTTTATTGATAAGAGGTATCATTCCACGTATCAAGAGTGAATTTTTCAAAATCATGGGTTTCTAAAATTGTTAGGCTGGCATTTGCTAGACCGCCATCTTTACGAAGAAGTGGCTCTTTATAACCTAGAAGAGTACGAAGACTGGCAGTAAGATTGGCGCCGTGACCGACAATTAGAATACGCTCAGCTGGACTATCTTTGAGTGATTTGATAAATTGGATGGTTCGTTGCGTGGTGCTATAAAGGGATTCAGCTCCGAACATTTGAGTGTCAAATTTAGCAAGATTAGAACGGAAAGCTCTGATTTGTTGCGGGTAAATAGCTTCCAAGGTTGCAATTTTCAAACCTTCCAACTTCCCCAGCTGCCATTCACGAAGATTAGAAACACTTTCTAAAGGACAGGGGCTCTGGAGTTGACTTTGGATAATCTCAGCAGATTTGACCGCTCGAGGTAAATCACTTGAATAAACCTGATCAAAAGGAATCTCCTTGAGATACTGGCCAAGTTGTTTTAGGGTGTCAATGGATTCAGGAAGAAGGGGAGAGTCTCCACTAGCACCTTGAAAGCGTCCTTCTTGGTTCCAGAGGGTACGACCGTGGCGGACAAAGTAGAGTTTCATTACTTACTGTCCTCCAAGATATCTGCAAAGTCAGCCTTTACAAAGCTAGCCAGGTCTTGTGGCGCGACGATAATGCTGTGACCAACTTCGCCTGCAGAGACAATCATTTGATCCAAGTCTAGAGCAATCTTATCGATAAAAATGGGGTAATTATGTTTTTGACGAATGCCAACAGGATTATTAGCTCCATGAATATAACCTGTTGTTTTTTCCAAGTCCTTTTGGGGAATCATGCTCACTTTTTTATTGCCAGAAATTTTGGCTAATTTCTTTTCAGACAAGTGTTGAGTGATAGGGACAATTCCGATAACTGGTCCTGTTTTATCTCCCAAAAGAGCCAAGGTTTTGAAAATCTGATCTCGTTCATAATCTTGAGGAAGCTCTCCTTCCAGGGCATTGATTTGAATCCCCTGATGTGGGATACCTGCTTTAGACAGGATTTGTTCAACCAATGTTTTTTTGATTTTAACTTTTTTTGCCATTATTTATACTTATCCTCCAATTGGCTCATCCAAATACCAAGCCAGATTCCCAGTGCAAAGAAGAAGGCGATGATGACATAACCGACAAGTGAAAGACCTGTGTACTGGATACTTTCTGCGTTTCCTGCATTTGGAATCAAGATCAAAAGGGTACTTGATAGGATGATACCGATGATGAAATGATAGACACGTGAGTGGTAGTTGTTTAAGGCATAATCCATCAATTTTGAAAAAACGATGAGAGTTGCACCTGCACCGATTCCAATCGGGAAGAAAGTTCCCAAGAGGTCAAAGGTTTTAAAACCAGTCAACATAGGAGCATAGAGTCCCAAAATCAAAAGTAGATTTGATGGACTGAGGCCCGGAACCAATACGCCAAGAGCCAGCAGTGCACCTGCTAGGACCAAATTAAGAAAGCTGGCGCTCAAAGTTCCAACGACAAAATTTAAGGCATAGAGTCCTAATCCGGAAATGATAAAGGTTGCCCAGAACCAAGCTAAATCAATCTTGTCTCTGTCTGATTCTCGAGTTGATTCCTTGAGGAGACTAGGAACAGTACCAATGATGGCACCCGCAAAGCTCCATAAGACAAAGACCTGATAATTTTCAAGCAGGTATTCAATCGGGTAGGAAAATAAGCCGATTCCCAGAAGCATACCGATAGCAACTGGAATAAAGTACAAAACATTTTCTTTAAAGTCTTTAAAGGGATGGGCCAGAAAGCCAATCATCCGTTCATAAATTCCTAAGATTGCTGCTAGAACCCCTCCCGAAATTCCCGGTAAGATAAATCCAAGAGCAATCACAATTCCTTTAATAACACGTGCTAACCATGAGAACATATACTTCCTCCAACTATTTCTATTTCAAAAAATCCTTACTATATTGTATCACAATCAAACACAAAAAGAAAAAGCAAATGCTACACAAATGCTTTTAAGGTTTTAAAAAGAGTTTTCTAAAGGTTTCTTCTTTGTTTTTTAAGGAAGAGATGACGTTGATATCCAAATCGTTGTCAAAGCCGGCAATTTTTCCTTTAGAAGTGTACTGGTGGATATCGTAATCTAAGTCCGTATTAGGTTTGGTTTCGAAAAATCCAGTATTTGATCCATAGGAGGGAATCCAAACAGACGTAAACTTGCCTGTATCAATACTGTGTTCTTTCATGAAATAGACACCAATGTAGATTCCGATATTTTTAGCACCAAGTGATTCTAGCTTTGCTCGAAAGGCTTCAACACCTTCGTTCATATTAGACATGGTTTTTTCTTCCACATCTAGCCAATAGTAACTAGGGCTGTATGGTGAAGAGGCGTTATAGAATACTTCAGCGGCTTTTTCCATTTCTTGGACATTTTTTCCAGCTAAATAAGCATAGACACCAATTGGGACATTTCGTTTTTGAAACTCAGTAATATGAGTTTTAAAGGCCTTATCTACCCCATTAACAAAGGCAGCATCGTTTTCTTTGGACGTTTGAGCACCACTATGGACGCGAACGATAGCTCCAGATATGTTTTGGGAAAGAGTATCGTAATTAATTTCTTCAGGGCGTTGCCAACCAGAAACATCAATTATTGGTTTATCTATATTATGTAGCGCTTGTGTCTCTACTTGCGCAATATTTGACTTTGTTTTTACAGGATGGTCCTCAAAACGAGGGCGATTCAGGATTAAAATGAAAATCATAATCCCAAAAAAACCAAATAAAATAAGCGGATTAAATTTCTTTCTCATATTTCATCATTTTACCTTAAAAATGAAAAAAAATCAAAAATAATACTCAAAAAATGGGTTAAGAAAGGACTTTAGAGCATTTTTTCATTCAAGGGCGCGGAATGATTTGAAATATGGTATAATAAAAGGGAATTTCTAGAGAAAAGAGAAGATTATGTCAAATTATGCCATTATTTTAGCAGCGGGTAAAGGGACTCGCATGAAATCTGATTTGCCAAAAGTTTTGCACAAGGTTGCGGGTATTTCTATGCTGGAACATGTTTTCCGTAGTGTGGGAGCTATCCAGCCAGAAAAGACAGTAACAGTTGTCGGACACAAGGCAGAATTGGTTGAGGAGGTCTTGGCTGGACAGACAGAATTTGTGACTCAATCTGAACAGTTAGGAACGGGTCATGCAGTTATGATGACAGAGCCTATTTTAGAAGGTTTATCAGGTCACACCTTGGTCATTGCAGGAGATACTCCTTTAATTACAGGTGAAAGCTTAAAAAACTTGATTGATTTCCACATCAATCATAAAAATGTGGCCACTATCTTGACTGCTGAAACGGATAATCCTTTTGGCTATGGACGAATTGTTCGTAATGATAATGCAGAGGTTCTTCGCATTGTTGAACAGAAGGACGCTACAGATTTTGAAAAACAAATCAAGGAAATCAACACTGGAACTTATGTCTTTGATAACGAGCGTCTGTTTGAGGCTTTGAAAAATATCAATACCAACAATGCTCAAGGAGAATACTATATTACAGATGTTATTGGAATTTTCCGTGAAGCTGGTGAAAAAGTTGGTGCTTATACTTTGAAAGATTTTGATGAGAGTCTTGGTGTAAATGACCGTGTAGCTCTTGCGACTGCTGAGTCGGTTATGCGTCGTCGCATCAATCATCAGCACATGGTCAATGGTGTTAGCTTTGTCAATCCAGAAGCAACTTATATTGATATTGATGTCGAGATCGCTCCTGAAGTTCAAATTGAAGCCAATGTTATCTTGAAGGGGCAAACGAAAATTGGTGCTGAGACTGTTTTGACAAATGGAACGTATGTAGTGGATAGCACTATCGGAGCAGGAGCTGTCATTACAAACTCTATGATTGAGGAAAGCAGTGTTGCAGACGGTGTGTCAGTCGGTCCTTATGCCCACATTCGTCCAGGTTCAAGCCTAGCTGCCCAAGTTCATATTGGAAACTTTGTTGAGGTTAAAGGCTCTTCAATCGGTGAGAATACCAAGGCTGGTCATTTGACGTATATCGGAAACTGTGAAGTGGGTAGCAACGTTAATTTTGGTGCAGGAACCATTACAGTCAACTATGACGGCAAAAACAAATACAAGACAGTTATTGGCAACAATGTTTTTGTTGGTTCAAATTCAACCATTATTGCGCCAGTTGAGTTAGGTGACAATTCCCTCGTTGGAGCTGGTTCAACTATTACTAAAGATGTTCCAGCGGATGCCATTGCTATTGGTCGCGGTCGTCAGGTTAATAAAGACGAATATGCAACACATCTTCCTCATCATCCTAAGAATCAGTAGGAGCCTATCATGGAATTTGAAGAAAAAACACTAAGCCGTAAAGAAATCTATCAAGGACCAATATTTAAACTGGTACAAGATCAGGTTGAATTACCAGAAGGTAAAGGAACTGCCCAACGAGATTTAATTTTCCACAATGGAGCTGTCTGTGTTTTAGCAGTAACGGATGAGCAAAAACTCATCTTGGTGAAGCAGTACCGCAAGGCCATTGAGACAGTCTCTTACGAAATTCCAGCTGGAAAACTGGAAGTAGGAGAAAACACAGACCCTGTCGCAGCAGCCCTGCGTGAATTAGAAGAAGAAACAGCCTATACAGGGAAATTAGAACTCTTGTACGATTTTTATTCAGCCATTGGCTTTTGTAATGAAAAGTTAAAACTATACCTAGCAAGCGATTTGAAAAAGGTGGAAAATCCGCGTCCGCAGGATGAGGATGAAACCTTGGAAGTTCTTGAAGTGAGTCTAGAAGAAGCCAAGGAATTGATCCAACTAGGTCATATCTGTGATGCCAAGACAATTATGGCTGTTCAGTATTGGGAATTGCATAAAAAATAGAGGAGGTCAGTATGGGTAAACCTTTATTAACGGATGAAATGATTGAAAGAGCTAATAGAGGCGAAAAAATTTCAGGTCCTCCTTTACTTGATGATGAGGAGACTAAGATTTTACCAACCTCTTCTTCCCGTTTTGGTTATGCCAATCCTAAGGGGCATGGTTTTAGCCAGGAAACCTTGAAGATTCAGGTCGAACCGTCTATTCATAAAAGCCGTCGCATTGAAAATACCAAGAGAAATATCTTCAATTCTAAATTGAATAAAATCTTATTTGCAGTCATCTTTCTCTTGATTTTGCTTGTCTTAGCAATGAAACTTTTGTAATAGAAAAGGAATTGAAATGAAAATAGGAATTATAGCTGCTATGCCAGAAGAACTGGCTTATCTGGTCCAGCATTTAGACAATACCCAAGAGCAAATTGTTTTGGGGAATACCTATCATACAGGAACCATTGCTTCGCATGAAGTCGTTCTCGTAGAGAGTGGAATTGGTAAAGTCATGTCTGCTATGAGTGTGGCGATTTTGGCTGATCATTTCCAAGTGGATGCTTTGATTAACACAGGATCTGCTGGGGCAGTAGCAGAGGGTATTTCTGTTGGAGATGTTGTGATTGCTGACAAATTAGCCTATCATGACGTGGATGTTACAGCTTTTGGATATGCTTATGGACAAATGGCGCAACAACCGCTTTATTTCGAATCAGATAAAACTTTTGTTGCTAAAATTCAAGAAAGTTTATCTCGATTGGACCAAAAATGGCATCTTGGATTGATTGCTACAGGAGATAGTTTTGTTGCAGGAAATGATAAGATAGAAGCGATTAAGTCCCATTTCCCAGATGTTTTGGCTGTTGAGATGGAGGGGGCAGCTATTGCTCAGGCAGCGCATGCCCTTAATCTTCCAGTCTTAGTCATCCGAGCTATGAGTGATAATGCCAACCATGAAGCAAACATCTCTTTTGATGAGTTTATTATCGAAGCTGGACGTCGCTCTGCCCAAGTCTTATTAGCCTTTTTGAAGGCTTTAGATTAAGCGAAAATTTGACAGTTTTTCTAGCTTATGATAAGATTTAAGTAAAGAAAAGCTAGAAAACGTTTCAGAGGATATTATGAGTATTGAAATGACCGTCAGTGAGATTGCAGAGGTCTTAGGATTATCTCGCCAAGCAATCAATAACCGTGTCAAAGAATTACCAGAAGAAGACACAGATAAAAATGACAAAGGGGTAACAGTAGTTACTAGAAGCGGCTTGATTAAGCTAGAAGAAATCTATAAAAAAACGATTTTTGAAGATGAGCCTGTCAGTGAAGATGTCAAGCAACGTGAACTGATGGAGATTCTAGTTGATGAGAAGAATGCAGAAATTCTCCGTCTTTATGAACAATTAAAAGCCAAGGATCGTCAGCTATCAGAAAAAGATGAGCAGATGCGCATCAAAGACCGTCAGATTGCTGAGAAAGACAAACAACTAGATCAGCAGCAACAATTGACTCTTCAAGCCATGAAGGATCAAGAAAATCTCAAGCTAGAGCTGGACCAAGCAAAAGAAGAAGTCCAATCCACTAAGAAAGGCTTTTTTGCTCGTTTATTTGGAGGATAATCAAGGAGCTGTTTAGGTTAAACGCTAACCTGATGGCTTCTTTTGTTTCTAAATAGTATAGTTGCTCAAATAGAATAAGAAGAGAGATAGTAGAAGAGAGGTATAGAATGGAACGATTAGAAGAGTACATTGCTTTCGATTTAGAATTTAATCAGCACGAAGGACAAACACACCTGATTCAAGTATCGGCAGTGCGGTTTAGAGATGGTCAGGAAATCGATGCCTATGATTCCTATGTTCATACCAGTGTTCCCTTAAAAAGTTTTATCAATGGTTTGACTGGAATTACAGCTAAGACCTTAAAAGATGCTCCACCAGTGGAGAAAGTTATAAAAGATTTCCAAGAGTTTGTGGGTTCTTTACCTATGGTAGGTTACAATGCTGCTAAAAGTGATTTGCCTATTCTAGCAGATCATGGTTTAGATTATAGCCAGCAGTATAAGGTGGATTTGTATGATGAAGCTTTTGAACGTCGGAGTTCGGATTTACATGGTATTGCCAATCTCAAATTGCAAACCGTTGCCTCGTTTCTTGGATTTCAAGGTCAATCTCATAATAGCTTGGAGGATGCTCGTATGACAGCGCGTGTTTACGAGTCCTTTCTAGATTCGGATCAAGCTAGAAAATTGTTAGGGGCAGAAAGTAGCCTCTCGAACAATCCTTTTGGGGGTTTGGACTTGTCTCAATTATTTGACTAGGAGTGCCTATGAAACCTGAAAAACCTAAAAATCTAGGTTTTAAGCAGATATACTTTAATCTAGATAAAATACTTTTTCTATTTTTCTTGGCTTTCATGATGATTGAGTTTGTCTGGTTACCTCTTAATTCTTGGATTGCTGGACTTTTGCTCCGACAGACAGGTTATCTCTTTCTGTCCTACAATAATATTTTTGCTATTATAACGGGCTCACCCTTTGTTAGTCTTGCTTTATTTGTTCTGGTAATTGTTAATTTATTGGTCGCCTATTTTCAAATAGGGCTCCTCTTTATTGGTGCTCGGCATTTATTATGTCATGAAAAGAGGACCTTGCTGGAGTATAGTCGCAAGGTCTTTCGACAAAGTTTCTTGTTTATGAAGCAAGTTACGCTTGCCAAGATAACCTTTATCTTCTTTTATATCATGATGCTCTTTCCAGTGATTCGAAAGATTTTAAAGATTTACTACTTAAATAAAATTGTTATTCCGGACTTTATCGTTGATTATGTGGAAGACAAGTATTGGCTAGTAGGTATAGTGGTTACTATTCTGGCCTTACTTCTATTTTACATTTCAGTGCGTTTCATGTTTGCCCTATCTCAGCTTTTATTTGAAAAGAAAACAGTCAAAGAAGCTGTCAGATACAGTCTAGAGAAGACAAGAAAGCACTCCTGGTTTTATACTTGGAACTTGCTTTGGATTGTCGTCAAAACCTACCTATTTTTCATTCTTTTATTGATTCCGATACTAGCAAGTCAGGCACTGATGGATGGTCTGACCCATAAGGAATCTCTTGTTCTGGGAATTATCAACTTTGTCTTGATTAAGAATTTTCATTATATAGCCTTGACTTACTTTCTTATTAAGTTTGTTTCCTTCTTAACGGGAGAAGAACTAGAAATTACACCAAGGAGAAAGAAAGACCACTGGATGAGATGGGGAGTGATGGGCTGTGCTTGTATCTTTTTCGCTCTTGATGGTTATGTTTATTTAGAAGCTCCAGTCGCCAATAAACCTTTAATCATTTCTCACAGGGGAGTATCTAATAAGAATGGTGTGCAAAATACCGTCCAATCACTAGAAAAAACCGCTCAGTTATCTCCAGATTTCGTTGAGACAGATGTTCAGGAAACAAAAGATGGTCAGTTTGTCATGATGCATGATGCCAATATTAAGAATCTGACAGGAGTTAATGCTAATCCACAGGATCTAACTTTGAAAGAATTAACCAAACTTGATATTTCAGAAAATGGTTATCATAGCAAGGTGTCCAGTTTTGATGACTATCTCAATAAAGCCAATGAATTGCATCAAAAACTCCTTATTGAGATTAAAACCAGTCGAAAAGATAGCCCAGATATGATGAAACGGTTTATGGAAAAATATGGAACGGTTCTTAAGCAGAATGGTCACCAAATGCAATCCTTGGATTATCATGTGATTGACCAGGTTTTAGCCTACGATACTCAAATTCCAGTCTTTTTCATCCTACCTTATAATAGTATCTTTCCAAGAACCAAGGCTACAGGTTACACCATGGAGTATTCAACTTTAGATGAAAATTTTGTAAACAAGCTTTGGAATACCGATCAGAAATTGTACGTTTGGACCATCAATAGTTCAGAGTCCTTTGATAAATCAGTTCATTTGGGAGCAGATGGCATGATAACGGATGACTTGGAACTGATTCAAGACCAGGTTACCATTGCCCAAGAAGACCCAGAGTATACTGAATTGCTTTTCAAACAGGCCATGGAATTCTTTAATTTTTAGTAAGCAAAAAACCACCTCTAAAATAGCAAAAAAACGAGCATTGTATCAGTTGGATATGCTCGTTTTCTTCTGTCCTAGTTTATGTAATAGATTGAATCTAGATTAGTACACCGTAGATACTAAACATTTTTAGAAATTAATTAGAGTTTCCTAATCGATTTGTTAATATCTTATGTTAATCTATTATAATTAAAAAACAACAAAATAGAAATTAATATCTATGAAGTGGTTGAGATAGACTATTTATGTTAGATGTAAAAGGCTTACTAACTTCTGCATGAAGAAGGATTTCGAATATAAGGTAAATGAAAAATGGATCTTGAGCTCCTTTGGGGCAGATGAGAGAGTATTGTTGGCGCGTGCAAAGTTTATGTTAGAGACAAATAAGTTATCACAACATAGCTAGGTTTCAATTTTATGAGTATGAATCTCATAAAATTGGTCAAGAATCTACCCTCTAAAACATCAATTATACAAAAACACAGTCTCTCTTTGGCTTGATTGTGGTCAAGGCAAAGAGAGACTGTGTAGTTTTATTTTTGAGTTAATTTTTTCTTAAATCAAGTGCTTACTGAGGATTGCTTTTATTTTCTGAAGTTGGAGTATTGGATTGTTTTTCATTTTCATCGGCGGTTTTACTCGTGGCAGGTGTAGTAGAGTCCTGAGCTGCTGTTTTCTTCTCTTCTTTTTTCTCTTCCTTGACGCTAGGTTTTGGTGTTTCCTCTTGCTGTGTTTTTTCTTGAGAAGTGTTATTTTCCTTATTTGGACTAGTGTTTTCCTGAGGGGATTCCTTTTGAATTTCTTTGACAATTGTTGTCGTCTGGCTTGTCGTAGGTTCTTTTTTAGTATTTTTGTTATTATCCAAGGCGTTCATGATCGTGATACTAGCGGTAATCAAGCCAAGGATACTACCGATAGTTGCAACGGTTTTTTGAAAGACTGTAAAGCCTTTTTTGATGTGTTCTGTTTTGGGTTTTGAAGTTCTACGATAATTAGACATGCATTCTCTCCTTTAATTAAAATTTATTATACCGCATTTCTTTAAAAAAATCTTAAAAAAAGAGGAATTGCCTATTCTTGTCGCAGGCTCCGTTTCATGATACAATAGAAAGAGTGATTTTAGAAAGCGTGAGAAAACATGATTTACTTTGATAATTCAGCGACGACCAAGCCCTATCCTGAAGCCCTTGAAACCTATATGCAGGTGGCTTCAAAAATTTTAGGAAATCCATCTAGTCTCCATCGCTTGGGAGACCAGGCAACACGAATCTTAGATGCTTCCCGCCAACAGATTGCAGATTTAATCGGTAAGAAAAGCGATGAAATCTTTTTTACCTCTGGTGGGACAGAAGGAGATAATTGGGTCATCAAGGGTGTGGCCTGTGAAAAAGCCAAGTTTGGCAAGCATATCATTGTATCAGCCATTGAACATCCAGCAGTCAAAGAGTCAGCCCTCTGGTTGAAATCTCAAGGTTTTGAGGTGGATTTTGCTCCAGTTGATGAGAAAGGATTTGTGGATGTTGAGGCTCTAGGAGCTTTGATACGACCTGATACAATCCTAATTTCTGTCATGGCTGTAAACAATGAAATCGGCTCGATTCAACCTATTCAAGCTATTTCAGAACTCTTGGCAGACAAGCTGACTATTTCCTTCCACGTTGATGCGGTTCAGGCGCTTGCCAAGATTCCAACTGAAAAGTATCTGACAGAACGAGTGGATTTTGCGACCTTCTCTGGTCACAAGTTCCACGGAGTCCGTGGTGTTGGTTTTGTCTATATCAAGTCTGGCAAGAAGATTACGCCTCTTTTAACTGGTGGTGGTCAGGAGAGTGATTATCGTTCGACAACTGAAAATGTGGCAGGGATTGCAGCGACCGCCAAGGCTCTCCGTTTGTCTATGGAAAAGCTGGACATCTTTACTAGTAAGACAGGACAGATGAAGGCAGTGATTCGCCAAGCTCTTCTGGACTATCCAGACATTTTTGTCTTCTCAGATGAGAAAGACTTTGCACCTCATATTCTGACTTTTGGAATCAAAGGTGTTCGTGGTGAAGTTATCGTTCACGCCTTTGAAGACTATGATATTTTCATCTCAACGACCTCTGCTTGTTCATCCAAGGCAGGGAAACCTGCAGGTACCTTGATTGCTATGGGAGTGGACAAGGATAAGGCCCAGTCAGCTGTGCGTTTAAGCCTTGACCTAGAAAATGATATGAGTCAGGTCGAGCAGTTTTTGACCAAGCTAAAATTAATTTATAATCAAACTAGAAAAGTAAGATAGGAGCATTTATGCAGTATTCAGAAATTATGATTCGCTATGGAGAATTGTCAACCAAACACAAAAATCGTATGCGTTTCATCAATAAACTTCGTAATAATATTTCAGACGTTTTGTCTATCTATCCCCAAGTTAAGGTAACCGCAGATCGCGACCGTGCCCACGCTTACCTGAATGGAGCTGATTATACCGCAGTAGCAGAATCGCTCAAACAAGTATTTGGAATTCAAAACTTTTCTCCCGTTTATAAAGTCGAAAAGTCTGTGGAAGTTCTTAAGTCTGCTGTCCAAGAGATTATGAAAGAAACCTACAAGGAAGGGATGACCTTTAAAATCACTGGTAAGCGTAGCGACCACACCTTTGAACTTGATAGTCGTGAACTCAATCAAACTCTTGGTAGTGCTGTTTTCAAGGCTATTCCAAACGTGAAAGCTCAGATGAAAAATCCAGATATTAATCTTCAGGTTGAGATTCGTGAGGAAGCAGCTTATATTTCCTATGAAACTTTTCGTGGAGCAGGAGGATTACCTGTGGGAAGTTCTGGTAAAGGCATGCTCATGTTATCAGGAGGAATTGATTCACCTGTGGCGGGTTATCTAGCTCTTAAACGAGGGGTAGATATTGAGGCAGTTCACTTTGCCAGCCCACCTTACACAAGTCCTGGTGCTCTGAAAAAAGCCCAAGATTTGACTCGTAAATTGACCAAGTTTGGGGGCAATATCCAGTTTATCGAAGTGCCTTTCACAGAGATTCAAGAGGAAATCAAGGCTAAAGCGCCAGAAGCATACCTCATGACCTTGACACGTCGTTTTATGATGCGGATTACCGATCGTATTCGTGAGGTACGAAATGGTTTGGTTATCATCAATGGGGAAAGTCTTGGTCAAGTAGCTAGCCAGACCTTGGAAAGCATGCAGGCTATCAATGCAGTTACCAACACTCCCATCATCCGTCCAGTTGTGACAATGGATAAGTTGGAAATCATTGACATCGCTCAGGAAATTGACACCTTTGACATTTCTATTCAGCCTTTTGAAGACTGCTGTACGATTTTTGCGCCTGACCGTCCTAAGACCAATCCTAAGATTAAAAATGCAGAGCAGTATGAAAAACGGATGGATGTTAAGGGCTTAGTTGAGCGAGCGGTGGCAGGGATTATGATTACTGAGATTACACCTCAAACTGAAAAAGATGAAGTAGATGACTTGATTGACAATCTGCTCTAATCAGAAAATCCAGAAGAATTTAGAAAAATAAATGAAAAAGTTAGTTTTTAATTCCAAAAATGGAAGCAAAACTAACTTTTTTTCTATAATTGTGATATAATGAGATAAAATTTTGAATATAGAGAGTTTTCTGACAATGAATCAATCCTACTTTTATCTAAAAATGAAAGAACACAAACTCAAGGTTCCTTACACTGGTAAGGACCGCCGTGTACGTGTTCTTCTTCCTAAAGATTATGAGAAAGACACGGATCGTTCCTATCCTGTGGTTTACTTTCATGACGGGCAAAATGTCTTTTATAGTAAAGAATCCTTTATTGGTCACTCATGGAAGATTATTCCAGCTATTAAACGAAATCCTGATATCAGTCGCATGATTGTCGTTGCTATTGACAATGATGGCATGGGGCGGATGAATGAGTATGCGGCTTGGAAGTTCCAAGAATCTCCTATCCCAGGACAGCAATTTGGTGGTAAGGGTGTGGAATATGCCGAGTTTGTCATGGAGGTGGTCAAACCTTTTATCGATGAGACCTACCGTACCAAAGCTGATCGCCAGCATACGGCTATGATTGGCTCGTCACTAGGAGGCAATATTACCCAGTTTATCGGACTAGAATACCAAGACCAAATTGGTTGTCTAGGTGTCTTTTCATCTGCTAACTGGCTTCACCAAGACGCCTTTAACCGTTATATCAAGCGCCAGAAACTGTCGCCTGAACAGCGCATCTTCATCTATGTAGGAACAGAAGAAGCAGATGATACAGATAAGACCTTGATGGCTGGTAATATCAAACAAGCCTATATCGACTCGTCGCTACGCTATTACCACGATTTGATAGCAGGGGGAGTTTATTTGGATAATCTAGTCTTGAAAGTTCAGTCTGGTGCCATCCATAGTGAGATTCCTTGGTCGGAAAATTTACCAGATTGTCTCCGTTTTTTTGCAGAGAAATGGTAAGTTAGGAAAGGAGAAAGCCAATGCATATTGAAAACCTTAGCCACTGGAGTGGTCACCTCAACCGTGAAATGTACCTCAACCGTTATGGACATGCTGGGATTCCAGTTGTAGTCTTTGCTTCATCAGGTGGTAGTCACAATGAATACTATGATTTTGGCATGATTGATGCCTGTGCTTCTTTTATTGAGGAAGGCCGTGTCCAGTTCTTTACCCTATCTAGTGTGGATAGTGAGAGCTGGTTGGCTACTTGGAAAAATGGTCACGACCAGGCGGAGATGCACCGTGCCTACGAACGCTATGTGATTGAGGAGGCTATTCCTTTTATCAAGCATAAGACAGGTTGGTTTGATGGTATGATGACGACAGGTTGCTCCATGGGCGCCTATCATGCTGTCAATTTCTTCCTCCAGCATCCAGATGTCTTTACCAAGGTGATTGCTCTTAGTGGTGTCTACGACGCACGTTTCTTTGTCGGAGATTACTACAATGATGATGCAATTTACCAAAACTCGCCAGTAGATTATATTTGGAATCAGAACGACGGCTGGTTTATTGACCGTTACCGTCAGGCGGAGATTGTGCTTTGTACGGGTCTTGGTGCTTGGGAACAAGACGGTCTACCGTCTTTCTACAAGCTCAAAGAAGCCTTTGACCAGAAACAAATTCCAGCCTGGTTTGCTGAATGGGGACATGATGTCGCTCACGACTGGGAATGGTGGCGCAAACAAATGCCTTATTTCCTTGGAAATCTCTATTTATAAAAGGAGTTACCTATGAATTACCTTGTTATTTCTCCCTACTATCCGCAAAATTTTCAACAGTTTACAATTGAGCTAGCTAATAAAGGCATCACCGTCTTGGGAATTGGCCAAGAACCTTACGAGCAATTGGATGAACCTTTACGCAATAGCCTGACCGAGTATTTCCGTGTAGATAACCTTGAGAACATAGATGAAGTCAAACGTGCAGCCGCTTTTCTCTTTTATAAACATGGCCCAATTGATCGCATCGAGTCTCATAATGAATACTGGCTTGAGCTGGATGCAACACTCAGAGAACAATTCAATGTCTTTGGTGCCAAACCAGAGGATCTCAAAAAGACGAAATTTAAGTCTGAAATGAAGAAACTCTTCAAAAAAGCAGGTGTCCCTGTGGTACCTGGAGCTGTTATCAAGACGGAAGCAGATGTTGATCAAGCTGTGAAAGAAATCGGCCTTCCAATGATTGCCAAACCTGATAATGGAGTGGGCGCAGCGGCCACCTTCAAGCTTGAGACAGAAGACGATATCAATCACTTCAAGCAAGAATGGGACCATTCGACCGTTTATTTCTTTGAGAAATTTGTCACCTCTAGTGAAATCTGTACCTTTGATGGTCTTGTGGACAAGGATGGTAAAATCGTCTTTTCAACGACCTTTGACTACGCCTATACACCACTTGATCTCATGATTTACAAGATGGACAATTCCTACTATGTTCTCAAGGATATGGATCCTAAACTGCGCAAATATGGTGAAGCGATTGTTAAGGAATTTGGTATGAAAGAACGTTTCTTCCATATCGAGTTTTTCCGTGAAGGGGATGATTATATTGCCATCGAGTACAATAACCGCCCTGCAGGTGGTTTTACCATTGATGTTTATAACTTTGCTCATTCCTTGGACCTATATCGTGGCTACGCAGCTATTGTCGCAGGAGAAGAGTTCCCAGCGTCAGAGTTTGAACCTCAGTATTGTTTAGCTACATCACGTCGTGCAAATGCTCACTATGTTTATTCTGAGGAGGACTTACTTGCTAAATACGGCCAGCAGTTCAAGGTTAAGAAAATCATGCCAGAGGCCTTCGCGGAACTTCAAGGAGATTACCTGTATATGCTGACAACTCCGAGTCGACAAGAAATGGAGCAGATGATTGCAGATTTCGGACAACGTCAAGAATAAGAACTCTCGTTATTGAAGAAATTTTCTGAAAATTACAAAATATGCTTGCTATTTTAGAAAAATAGTGTAGAATAAAAGAAATAGGTTTTTAGAATAAGGAGTGGAATATGACAGTAACGATTGATTGGGAAAATCTCGGTTTTTCCTATATGAAATTACCTTATCGCTATATTGCTCATTTTAAAAATGGACAATGGAATCAAGGAGAGCTTACAGAGGATGCAACTTTGCATATTTCAGAGTCTTCTCCAAGTCTCCACTACGGACAACAAGCATTTGAAGGATTGAAAGCTTATCGTACTAAGGATGGTAGTATTCAACTTTTCCGTCCTGATGAAAATGCTAAACGCCTGCAACGTACTTGTGATCGTCTCTTGATGCCACAAGTTCCGACAGACATGTTTGTAGAAGCTTGTAAGGCAGTTGTCCGCGCCAATGAAGAATATGTACCACCATATGGAACAGGTGGAACCCTTTATCTTCGTCCACTTTTGATTGGTGTCGGAGATATTATTGGGGTTAAACCAGCAGAAGAGTACATTTTCATCATCTTTGCTATGCCAGTTGGAAATTACTTTAAAGGCGGTTTGGTTCCAACCAACTTCTTAATTCAGGATGAATACGACCGTGCCGCTCCAAATGGTACAGGTGCGGCTAAGGTTGGTGGAAACTATGCTGCCAGTCTCTTGCCAGGGAAATTGGCTAAATCTTGCCATTTCTCAGATGTTATTTACCTAGATCCATCAACACATACAAAGATTGAAGAAGTTGGATCAGCTAACTTCTTTGGAATTACAGCTGACAATGAATTTGTAACACCATTGAGTCCATCTATCTTGCCATCTATTACTAAGTATTCTTTGCTTTATTTGGCAGAACACCGCTTGGGCTTAACTCCTATTGAGGGGGATGTCCCAATTGATAACCTGGATCGTTTTGTAGAGGCAGGTGCTTGTGGTACAGCAGCGGTTATTTCTCCAATTGGAGGTATTCAACATGGTGATGATTTCCATGTATTCTATAGTGAAACAGAAGTAGGTCCTGTGACTCGTAAACTTTATGATGAATTGACAGGAATTCAGTTTGGTGATATTGAAGCGCCAGAAGGTTGGATTGTAAAAGTAGATTAAAATAAACTAAAGGAGATTTTTTATGAAATCGAAAAAGTGGCTCTTAACAGCAGGAGTAGTCCTGAGTACAACAGCTTTTTTAGTAGCTTGTGGAAAAGCTGATAAAGAAGCAGATGCACCGACAACATTTTCTTATGTCTATGCAGTGGATCCAGCATCTTTGGACTATAGTATAGCGACTCGTACATCTACAACAGATGTCATCGGGAACGTGGTTGATGGTTTGATGGAAAACGACCAATACGGAAATGTTATTCCTTCCTTGGCTGAAGATTGGTCTGTCTCAAAAGATGGTTTGACTTATACTTATAAACTTCGTAAAGGGGTTAAATGGTACACTTCAGAAGGTGAAGAATACGCAGAAGTAACAGCCCATGACTTTGTGACAGGACTTAAACACGTGGCCGACGGTAAGTCAGACGGTGTTTCTCTCATCCAAAATTCTATCAAGGGCTTGGATGCCTACATGACTGGTGAGACCAATGATTTCTCTACAGTTGGTGTCAAAGCTTTGGACGATTACACAGTTGAATATACCCTAAACAAACCTGAAAGTTTTTGGAATTCTAAAGTTACAACAGCGACGATGTTGCCTGTAAATGAAGAGTTTTTGAAGGCATCAGGTAAAGATTATGGAGCAGTTACTCCAGCAGGGATTCTCTATAATGGTCCTTATTTCTTGAAGACTTTGACTTCTAAATCGTTGATCGAATATGAGAAAAATCCAAATTACTGGGATAAAGAAAATGTAAAAATCGAGAAGATTAAATTGACTTACTACGATGGTTCTGATCAGGAATCGTTGATTCGTAGCTTCTCTTCTGGTGCTTATACGACAGCTCGTCTCTTCCCAAGTAGTTCAAACTTTGCTTCAACTTTGGAACAATACGGAGATAAAATTACTTATAGTCCACAGGACTCAAGTAGTTATTACTTCACTTTTAACGTAAATCGTCAGTCATACAATAAAACTGCAAAAACAAGTGAAGAGCAAAAAACTTCTACAAAAGAAGCTATGCTTAATAAGGACTTCCGTCAGGCTATCAACTTTGCCTTCAACCGACATTCTTATGCTGCCCAGCTAAATGGTGAAGACGGTGCGGATAAGATTATTCGTAACAGCCTCGTTCCTGACAACTTTGTGCAAGCAGGTGGTAAGAACTTTGGTCAAATTGCTCAAGTAGAGTTGGTGAACTATGGTGAGCAATGGAAAGGTGTTGAGCTAGTTGACGGTAAGGATTCTATCTACAATCCTGACAAGGCTAAAGCTGCTTTCGAAAAAGCTAAGAAAGACTTGGAATCTAAAGGGGTAACCTTCCCAATTCACTTGGATGTCCCAGTTGAACAAACAGATACCATCGCCGTTCAACAAAGCAACTCTTTCAAACAGTCAATCGAATCAACTCTTGGTGCTGAAAATGTTGTTATCGACGTTCTTCAAATGACAGATAATGAAAAGGAAACAATCACTTCACAAGCGCGTGTTCCTTCTCAAAAAGACTATGACTTGAACAGTACAGGATGGGCTCCAAGCTATCAAGACCCAGCATCTTACTTGAATATCATGGATCCTAAATCAGGTTCTGCCATGAAGCACCTCGGTATTACTAAAGGTAAAGATAAGGATGTTGTAGCTAAACTTGGTTTAGACCAGTATAAGAAATTATTGGATGATGCAGATTCAGAAACTACCAATCTTGAAGAACGCTATGAAAAATATGCCAAGGCTCAAGCTTGGTTGACAGATAGTTCATTATTGATGCCAACAGCTTCATCTGGTGGTTCTCCAGTTGTAAGTAATGTCGTGCCATTCTCAAAACCATACTCACAAGTTGGTATTAAGGGTGACCCATATATCTTTAAAGGAATGAAATTGCAAAAAGATATTGTTACGACAAAAGAATATGAAGAAGCACTGAAAAAATGGCAAAAAGAAAAATTGGAATCAAACGGTAAGTACCAAAAAGAACTAGAAAAACACATTAAATAAAGCAGAAAACTCTATATCAGACTCAGAATGATATAGAGTTTTTTCTTGCTAGTTTTGGGATTTTCTTGTAAAATAGAAAAAGTGAAGAGAGGTAAGAAATGAGTAAGAAAGATAAAAAAATCGAAATTCAAGTAGCAGATGCTAAAGTTAGTGTAGGAAAAGACAGTTTTGAAGGTTATACATTGACTATTGGTAAAAAAGTTATCGGAGAAATTGCCGAATTAGATGGACAATTTGCCATCATAAAGAATGGGAATGTCGATAGTTTTTATAAAAAATTGGAAAAAGCTGTGGAAATTTTGATTGAAAATTATAATTTAGCAAAATAAGTCTTGTTTTTTTGAAATTTTCATGATATAATAGTCCATGTTGATTGTAGGAGAGATAGCGAAGAGGCTAAACGCGGCGGACTGTAAATCCGCTCCTTCGGGTTCGGGGGTTCGAATCCCTCTCTCTCCATTACATCAATGGGGTATAGCCAAGCGGTAAGGCAAGGGACTTTGACTCCCTCATGCGTTGGTTCGAATCCAGCTACCCCAGTTCTTAGGTAATAATCAAGATAAAAAGCAAAATATCTTAGGGTATTTTATTTTTATAATTGAAAGACGTGAACGATATAAACATGTCCTTGCGGGTGCTTAGGAAAAAAATTATAAGTATGTCAAGTTTAAGAAAAACTTGATTGTTGGAGGATTTTTTAGATGAACGAATTTGAAGATTTGCTAAATAGCGTTAGCCAAGTTGAGACTGGTGATGTTGTTAGTGCTGAAGTATTGACAGTTGATGCGACTCAAGCTAACGTTGCAATCTCTGGAACTGGTGTTGAAGGTGTCTTGACTCTTCGCGAATTGACAAACGATCGCGATGCAGATATCAATGACTTTGTTAAAGTAGGAGAAGTATTAGATGTTCTTGTACTTCGTCAAGTAGTTGGTAAAGATACTGATACAGTTACATACCTTGTATCTAAAAAACGCCTTGAAGCTCGCAAAGCATGGGACAAACTTGTTGGTCGCGAAGAAGAAGTTGTTACTGTTAAAGGAACTCGTGCCGTTAAAGGTGGACTTTCAGTAGAATTTGAAGGTGTTCGTGGATTTATCCCAGCTTCAATGTTGGATACTCGTTTCGTACGTAACACTGAGCGTTTTGTAGGTCAAGAATTTGATGCTAAAATCAAAGAAGTTGACGCTAAAGAAAACCGCTTCATCCTTTCACGTCGTGAAGTTGTTGAAGCAGCTACAGCAGCAGCTCGCGCTGAAGTATTCGGTAAATTGGCTGTTGGTGATGTAGTAACTGGTAAAGTTGCACGTATCACAAGCTTCGGTGCTTTCATCGATCTTGGTGGTGTTGACGGATTGGTTCACTTGACTGAATTGTCACATGAACGTAACGTTTCACCAAAATCAGTTGTAACTGTTGGTGAAGAAATTGAAGTGAAAATCCTTGATCTTAACGAAGAAGAAGGACGTGTATCACTTTCACTTAAAGCAACAACACCTGGACCATGGGATGGCGTTGAGCAAAAATTGGCTAAAGGTGATGTAGTAGAAGGAACAGTTAAACGTTTGACTGACTTCGGTGCATTTGTTGAAGTATTGCCAGGTATCGATGGACTTGTTCACGTATCACAAATTTCACACAAACGTATTGAAAATCCTAAAGAAGCTCTTAAAGTTGGTCAAGAAGTTAAAGTTAAAGTTCTTGAAGTTAACGCAGATGCAGAGCGCGTATCACTTTCTATCAAAGCTCTTGAAGAGCGTCCAGCTCAAGAAGAAGGACAAAAAGAAGAAAAACGTGCTGCTCGTCCACGTCGTCCAAAACGTCAAGAAAAACGTGATTTCGAACTTCCAGAAACACAAACAGGATTCTCAATGGCTGACTTGTTCGGTGATATCGAACTTTAATCAAATTGAAAAATTACAAAATCCTTTGTTTTCTAAACAAGGGATTTTTCTTTTGTCTGTAAGCCTTTTTTGATATAATAGTTCTATGTTAGAATCAGAAAAACAATCACGTTATCAAATGTTAAATGAAGAGCTCTTTTTTTTATTGGAAGGTGAAAGTAATGTTTTGGCTAATCTTTCCAACGCCAGTGCTCTTTTAAAATCACGTTTTCCTAATACCGTATTTGCAGGCTTTTATTTGTTCGATGGAGAGGAATTGATTTTAGGTCCCTTCCAAGGAGGTGTTTCCTGTATCCGTATTGCACTAGGCAAGGGCGTATGTGGTGAAGCTGCTGAGTTTCAGGAAACTGTTCTGGTTGGAGATGTGACGACCTATCCTAACTATATTTCTTGTGATAGTCGTGCTAAAAGTGAAATTGTTGTGCCGATGATAAAGAATGGTCAATTACTTGGAGTTCTGGATCTGGATTCTTCAGAGATTGATGATTATACTGCTATGGATCGAAATTATTTGGAACAATTTGTCGCTATTTTGCTTGAAAAGACAGAATGGGACTTTACAATGTTTGGGGAGAAAGCCTAATGTATCAAGCACTTTATCGAAAATATAGAAGTCAAAACTTCTCCCAGTTGGTTGGGCAAGAAGTTGTGGCTAAGACTCTTAAACAAGCAGTGGAACAAGAAAAAATAAGCCATGCCTATCTTTTTTCTGGTCCTCGTGGAACGGGAAAAACCAGTGTAGCCAAGATTTTTGCCAAAGCTATGAACTGTCCCAATCAAGTGGGTGGTGAGCCTTGCAATAACTGCTATATTTGTCAGGCAGTGACAGATGGTAGTTTAGAAGATGTCATTGAAATGGATGCGGCCTCTAATAATGGGGTAGATGAAATCCGTGAAATTCGTGATAAATCTACCTACGCCCCTAGCCTTGCTCGTTATAAGGTTTATATCATAGATGAGGTTCATATGCTGTCTACAGGGGCTTTTAATGCCCTTCTAAAGACGCTGGAAGAGCCAACACAGAATGTGGTCTTTATTTTGGCGACTACTGAATTGCACAAGATTCCTGCCACTATTCTATCCCGTGTGCAACGTTTTGAATTTAAATCGATTAAGATACAGGATATTAAGGAGCATATTCACTATATCTTAGACAAAGAAAATATCAGTTCTGAACCAGAGGCTGTGGAAATCATTGCTAGACGGGCTGAAGGTGGAATGCGGGACGCCTTGTCTATTTTGGATCAAGCCCTGAGTTTGACACAGGGAAATGAATTGACGACTGCCATCTCTGAAGAAATTACTGGCACCATTAGTCTATCAGCCTTGGATGATTATGTGGCCGCCTTGTCTCAACAGGATGTTCCAAAGGCCTTAGCTTGCTTAAATCTTCTTTTTGAGAATGGTAAGAGCATGACTCGTTTTGTGACCGATCTTTTGCACTATTTAAGAGATTTGTTAATTGTTCAAACAGGGGGAGAAAACACTCATCATAGTCCAGTCTTTGTTGAGAATTTAGCACTTCCTCAGGAAAATTTGTTTGAAATGATTCGCTTGGCGACAGTCAGTTTAGCAGATATTAAGTCTAGTTTGCAGCCCAAGATTTATGCTGAAATGATGACAATCCGTTTGGCGGAGATTAAGCCCGAACCAGCTTTTTCTGGTGCAGTTGAACATGAAATTTCTGCATTGAGACAAGAAGTGATACGTCTCAAACAAGAACTCGCCAATGTGGGAACTGTATCCAAGCCAACAAGTCCAGTACCTACCCGCCCAGCAGCAGGCAAGACAGTCTATCGTGTGGATCGCAATAAAGTTCAATCTATCCTACAAGAGGCCGTCGAAAATCCTGATTTAGCACGTCAAAACCTGATTCGTTTGCAGAATGCTTGGGGAGAGGTTATTGAAAGTCTAGGTGGCCCTGATAAGGCTCTGTTGGTTGGTTCTCAACCGGTTGCGGCCAATGAACACCATGCCATTCTTGCTTTTGAGTCTAACTTCAATGCTGGTCAAACCATGAAACGAGACAATCTCAACACCATGTTTGGCAATATCCTCAGTCAGGCAGCAGGTTTTTCACCTGAGATTTTAGCCATTTCCATGGAGGAATGGAAAGAAGTTCGCGCAGCCTTTTCAGCTAAAGCTAAATCTTCTCAAGTTGAAAAAGAAGCAGAAGAAAGTCTGATACCAGAAGGATTTGAATTTTTAGCTGATAAAGTGAAGGTAGAGGAAGACTAAAGAAAGATTTCATGATACAATAAGTTTATGAATAGACAACAATTTATTATCATCGCGCTGTTTACAGCTGCTGAGACCTATTTTTTCAATGAAGCCTGGATGACTGGTCGTTATATTATGGCAGCCTTTTGGGCTATTTTGCTCTTTAGAAATTTTCGAGTTAGTTATTTGATGGGCAAGATTGTAGATGTCATTGACCAGCATTTGAAAGGAAAAGACTAGTCCTCAGCTTCTAGACAAAATCAAAGCCTTTTAGGCTTTTTTTTGTTATACTATAAAAGTATATTTATTGACCTTTTACCGTATTTTCTAGGGAAATTAAGTATGTTTCTAGTAAGTACTGTAAAGGCCTTGAAAAAGAAAGGAACTATCATGTCAGTATTAGAGATCAAAGATCTTCACGTTGAGATTGAAGGAAAAGAAATTTTAAAAGGGGTTAACCTGACCCTGAAAACAGGCGAAATCGCCGCTATCATGGGGCCAAATGGTACTGGTAAATCAACTCTTTCTGCCGCTATTATGGGAAATCCAAACTATGAAGTAACCAAAGGTGAAGTCTTGTTTGACGGCGTAAACATCCTTGAATTGGAAGTTGACGAGCGTGCTCGTATGGGACTTTTCCTTGCTATGCAATACCCATCAGAAATTCCTGGTATTACTAACGCTGAGTTTCTTCGTGCAGCCATGAATGCTGGTAAAGAAGATGATGAAAAGATTTCAGTTCGTGAGTTTATTACTAAACTAGACGAGAAGATGGAATTGCTCAACATGAAAGAAGAAATGGCAGAGCGTTACCTCAACGAAGGCTTCTCTGGTGGTGAGAAAAAACGTAATGAAATTCTTCAACTTTTGATGTTGGAACCAACTTTTGCCCTTTTGGATGAGATTGACTCTGGTCTTGATATTGACGCTCTTAAGGTTGTGTCTAAAGGTGTCAATGCCATGCGTGGTGAAGGATTTGGTGCTATGATTATCACTCACTACCAACGTCTTTTGAACTACATCACACCTGATGTGGTACACGTGATGATGGAAGGTCGTGTTGTCCTTTCTGGTGGTCCAGAATTGGCTGCGCGTTTGGAACGTGAAGGATACGCAAAACTAGCTGAAGAACTTGGCTACGACTACAAGGAAGAATTGTAATTCCCTCGTATCTTTTAGGAGAAGTAAATGACTAAAGAAAATATTAAACTTTTTTCAGAAATGCACGCTGAACCAAGCTGGTTGGCTGATCTCCGTCAAAAAGCTTTTGACAAGATTGAGACTTTGGAATTACCAGTTATTGAGCGTGTCAAATTCCACCGTTGGAATCTGGGTGATGGAACGATTACAGAAAGTGAGCCATCAGCAAATGTTCCAGATTTCACTGCACTAGATAACCACTTGAAGTTGGTGCAAGTAGGAACTCAAACTGTTTTTGAGCAAATTCCAGTTGAGTTGGCTCAACAGGGTGTTGTCTTTACAGACTTCCATTCAGCTTTAGAAGAAATTCCAGAACTCGTAGAAGAATTCTTCATGTCATCTGTCAAGTATGACGATGACAAGTTGGCAGCCTACCATACAGCTTATTTCAATAGTGGTGCTGTTCTCTACATTCCTGATAATGTTGAGATTAAAGAACCTATCGAAGGAATTTTTTACCAAGACAGCGATAGCGATGTGCCGTTTAACAAGCATATTATGATTATCGCTGGTAAAAACTCTAAGATTAGTTATCTAGAACGTTTAGAGTCACGCGGTGAAGGAAGTGCTAAAGCAACTGCAAACATTACTGTTGAAGTGATTGCGCGTTCTGGAGCTCAAGTGAAGTTTGCGGCTATTGACCGTCTAGGTGAAAACGTCACTGCCTACATTAGCCGTCGTGGTAAATTAGGCAACGATGCAAGTATTGACTGGGCAATCGGTGTCATGAACGAAGGAAATGTCGTTGCTGATTTTGATAGTGACTTGATTGGTAATGGTAGCCATGCAGATCTTAAAGTAGTAGCTCTTTCAAGTGGCCGTCAGGTACAAGGGATTGATACCCGAGTAACTAACTATGGTTGCAACTCAATCGGAAATATCCTGCAACATGGGGTTATTCTTGAAAAAGCAACTTTGACTTTCAATGGTATTGGCCACATCATCAAAGGTGCTAAGGGAGCAGATGCCCAACAAGAAAGTCGTGTTCTCATGCTTTCAGACCAAGCACGTTCAGATGCCAACCCAATTCTTTTGATTGATGAAAATGATGTTACTGCAGGTCATGCAGCTTCTATCGGTCAGGTAGATCCAGAAGACATGTACTACCTCATGAGCCGTGGTTTGGACAAGGCAACCGCAGAACGCTTGGTTGTTCGTGGTTTCCTTGGCTCCGTTATCGTTGAGATTCCAGTCAAGGAAGTTCGTGATGAAATGATTGCAACTATCGAAGAAAAATTGTCAAAACGCTAAGGGGTAGCCTATGTTAGATGTAGAAGCGATTCGCAAGGATTTTCCAATTTTAGACCAGATTGTTAATGACGAACCATTGGTTTATTTGGACAATGCTGCGACGACACAAAAACCACTAGCAGTTCTGGAGACGATTAACCGCTACTATGAGAACGACAATGCCAATGTTCATCGTGGCGTTCATACCTTGGCTGAGAGAGCGACAGCATCTTATGAAGCTGCCCGTGAAACCATTCGTAAGTTTATCAATGCAGGCTCTACAAAGGAAGTTCTCTTTACCAGAGGAACGACAACCAGTCTTAACTGGGTAGCGCGTTATGCTGAGGAAGTCTTGACTGAGGGAGACCAGGTTTTGATTTCTATCATGGAACACCATTCCAATATCATTCCATGGCAAGAAGCCTGTCGCAAGACTGGGGCAGAGCTTGTCTATGTCTATCTCAAGGACGGGGCTCTAGATATGGATGATTTGCGTTCTAAATTGACGGACAAGGTTAAGTTTGTTTCGTTAGCTCACGCTTCAAATGTTCTTGGTGTGGTCAATCCAATCAAAGAAATCACTCAATTGGCCCACCAAGTTGGAGCTATCATGGTGGTGGATGGTGCTCAATCTACACCTCATATGAAGATTGATGTCCAGGACTTGGATGTGGACTTCTTTGCCTTTTCAGGTCACAAGATGGCTGGTCCGACTGGTATCGGTGTTCTTTATGGCAAAGAAAAGTATCTGGAGCAAATGTCACCAGTTGAATTTGGCGGTGAGATGATTGATTTCGTCTATGAGCAATCTGCTAGCTGGAAGGAGTTGCCTTGGAAATTCGAAGCTGGAACTCCTAACATGGCAGGTGCTATTGGACTTGCAGCAGCAGTGGATTATCTGGAAAAGATTGGTATGGATGCCATTGAAGCTCATGAACAAGAATTAATCGCCTATGTCTATCCAAAACTGCAAGCTATTGAAGGATTGACCATTTACGGTTCTCAGGACTTGGCTCAACGTTCGGGTGTGATTGCCTTTAACCTAGGTGACCTTCATCCGCACGACCTTGCGACTGCTTTGGATTATGAAGGAGTGGCTGTTCGAGCAGGTCACCATTGCGCTCAACCCTTGCTCCAATATTTGGAAGTTTCAGCAACAGCTCGTGTGAGTTTTTATATCTACAATACCAAGTCAGATTGCGACAAGTTGGTCGATGCCTTACAAAAGACAAAGGAGTTTTTCAATGGCACTTTCTAAACTAGATAGCCTTTATATGGCAGTGGTAGCAGACCATTCGAAAAATCCACATCACCAAGGGAAGTTAGAAGACGCTGAACAAATCAGTCTCAACAATCCGACCTGTGGGGATGTTATCAATCTCTCTGTCAAGTTTGATGCAGATGACCGCTTAGAGGATATCGCTTTTCTAAACTCAGGTTGTACCATCTCGACTGCCTCTGCGAGCATGATGACAGATGCCGTTTTGGGTAAGACCAAGCAAGAAATTTTAGAACTTGCGACTATTTTTTCTGAAATGGTTCAAGGGCAAAAAGATGAGCGTCAAGACCAACTAGGCGATGCAGCCTTCTTGTCAGGTGTTGCCAAATTTCCTCAACGAATCAAGTGTGCAACCCTAGCTTGGAATGCCCTGAAGAAAACAATTGAAAATCAAGAAAATAACTAAGGCAAGTTTCTTTTGCCTTATGAATTAGTAGAAATGAAGAATGAAAGAAAGGATATTATGGCTGAAGAAAGAGTAGAACCAAAGCCAATTGACCTTGGTGAATATAAATTTGGTTTCCATGATGATGTAGAGCCTGTCCTATCGACAGGAAAAGGATTGAATGAAGATGTCATTCGTGAGCTATCAGCTGCAAAGGGAGAACCTGAGTGGATGCTAGAATTCCGTTTGAAGTCTTATGAAACCTTCAAAAAAATGCCTATGCAAACTTGGGGAGCAGACTTGTCAGAAATTGATTTTGATGACTTGATCTACTACCAAAAACCATCTGATAAACCAGCCCGTTCATGGGATGATGTTCCTGAAAAAATCAAGGAAACCTTTGAACGAATTGGGATTCCGGAAGCTGAGCGTGCCTATCTAGCAGGTGCCTCTGCCCAGTATGAGTCAGAAGTGGTTTACCACAACATGAAGGAAGAGTTCCAGAAATTGGGGATTATCTTTACAGATACAGATTCTGCCCTCAAGGAATACCCAGACTTGTTTAAACAATACTTTGCTAAGTTGGTACCACCAACAGATAATAAGTTGGCTGCCCTCAATTCGGCAGTATGGTCAGGTGGAACCTTTATCTACGTACCAAAAGGGGTCAAGGTAGATATCCCACTTCAAACTTACTTCCGTATCAACAACGAAAATACAGGCCAGTTTGAACGTACCTTGATTATCGTTGATGAGGGAGCAAGTGTCCACTACGTAGAAGGATGTACAGCGCCAACTTATTCAAGCAACAGCTTGCACGCCGCCATCGTAGAAATCTTTGCTTTGGATGGTGCTTATATGCGTTATACGACTATCCAAAACTGGTCTGATAACGTCTATAACTTGGTAACCAAACGTGCCAAAGCCTTGAAAGATGCGACTGTTGAATGGATTGATGGGAACTTGGGTGCCAAAACAACCATGAAATACCCATCTGTTTACCTAGATGGAGAAGGGGCGCGTGGAACCATGCTTTCTATTGCCTTTGCCAATGCTGGGCAACACCAAGATACGGGTGCTAAGATGATCCACAACGCTCCACATACAAGCTCGTCTATCGTGTCTAAATCCATCGCTAAAGGCGGAGGAAAGGTTGACTACCGTGGACAGGTCACCTTTAACAAGAACTCTAAGAAATCTGTTTCCCACATTGAATGTGATACCATTATCATGGATGACTTGTCAGCATCAGATACTATTCCATTTAATGAAATTCATAACTCGCAAGTTGCTTTGGAACACGAAGCTAAGGTTTCTAAGATTTCAGAAGAACAACTCTATTACCTCATGAGCCGTGGTTTATCAGAATCAGAAGCAACTGAAATGATTGTTATGGGATTTGTAGAGCCTTTTACAAAAGAACTTCCAATGGAATATGCAGTTGAGCTTAACCGCTTGATTAGCTATGAAATGGAAGGGTCAGTCGGGTAAAATTTGTTTTTAGATTTACCCCCAATCAAGTATCTTGAAGATGAACTTGTAACAAAAAGAGACTGAGAAAAAATATTTTAAGAACAGAAAACGCATGATATCAGGTGCCCCAAAAACTTGATATTATGCGTTTTCTCATGAAATGTAGCGGAATGAATCTATAATAGTACACCTCGGTTGCTAAAATATTTCTAGAAATTAATTTGATTTTCGAAGAGTATTACTAATCGGTTTGTTCATATCTTACTTCAATTTAATATAGAGTTTTTCTAAACGCTTTTGACTTTTGATATATTGTTGTGAGGATGAAGTAATACAATATATAAAGTAGTCAGTTCAAGGCAGGATATAATGTCTAAGGGGCTACTAATGGCAAGTATGTTCTTTATTTTGATATTTTTCTTAATCCAACAGACACTTGCACTTTGAAACCCGTTCTCTAATCAATTCAAACCCTATACTTATTCAAATATATTGTGGCGGATGTAGGTTATGGTAGCGAATAAAACTATGTTTTTATTTGTGAATGATGAAAGATACTTCTTATTCCCTATACCATGCATCAGAAGGAATTGACATAAAAGAATCAGACTAGCACAGATAACCTAATGAATTGGTAATATCTTGAAAACAAAGATTAGTTTATAAGATTTGGAACCGTTTTCTGTCATAATCTTTCAGGAAAGTAGTTGCTAAAAGATGTAAAAATTGATAGAATAATGATTGTCTAAAAAATTTTAAGGAGAATCTATCAAATGGATTTCACATGGGCAATTAAATATGCCACTGAATTTTTGGCCACTGCTCTTTTGATCGTTCTTGGAAATGGTGCAGTTGCCAACGTTGAACTTAAAGGTACGAAAGGTCACCAAAGTGGCTGGATCGTTATCGCTGTTGGTTACGGTATGGGGGTTATGATTCCTGCCTTGATGTTTGGTAACGTATCTGGAAACCACATCAACCCAGCCTTCACTCTTGGACTTGCAGTCAGCGGTCTATTCCCTTGGGCACAAGTTGCGCCTTATATCGTCGCACAAGTTTTGGGTGCTATTTTTGGCCAAGCCTTGGTTGTGGTAACACACCGCCCATACTACTTGAAAACTGAAAATCCAAACAACATCTTGGGTACTTTCTCAACAATTTCAAGTTTGGATAATGGTTCAAAAGAATCACGCTTTGCAGCAACTGTTAATGGTTTTGTAAACGAGTTTGTTGGTTCATTTGTCCTTTTCTTTGCAGCGCTTGGTTTAACTAAACACTTCTTTGGTGCTGAACTAGTGTCAAAAGCGCAAGCGGCTATCAATTCTCAAGTTGCTCAAGCAACTACTCAAGGTCAAACAATTCCTCAAGAACAAGTAACAGCAGCACTTGAACAAGCTAAAGAACAAGTAGCGCCATTTATGACATCAGGTCTTGGAATTGCTCATTTGGCACTTGGTTTCCTCGTTATGGCCTTGGTAACATCACTTGGTGGACCTACAGGACCTGCCTTGAATCCAGCCCGTGACTTTGGTCCACGTCTCCTTCATGCTTTCCTTCCAAAATCAGTTCTTGGTGAGCACAAAGGTGATTCAAAATGGTGGTATTCTTGGGTACCAGTAGTAGCACCTATCGCAGCAGCAATTGCAGCAGTAGCTGTTTTCAAATTCCTTTACCTATAAGAAATTGAGTTCTTTATCCATTGTAATGGATTGAAGCAAAGATAAGATCTAGAAAGGGCAAATTTTGTCCTTTCTTTTTTTGATATTGCGAATTGTGAAAGTCTGTTTTTTGCAGTTGTCAAAGTTTCGAAAATCAAAGGTATTGCATTGGATAAGATTATTATTCTCTCCTAACTTTACGTTGGAATAAGGTAATTGAAGAGGGAGTAGATGCTTTCTTTATTAAGATTCTAAAAAGTCTAAAAGCGAGGATTAGCTAGCTCTAGATTCTTCTCAATGAGTACGCAAAACCTTACTCTAAAAGTAAAAATGTAGAATATTATAGTGGTGCTTTAATTCTTATTAGCAACTCAAGAGTGTCTCTATAATCTCTTTAGTAGTTAAGCACATACGAAAAGTCGGCGATACAATAGTTCGCTACTATGCTGTTAGTAGGGGTTGATGACCATGTACTAATGAAATATTTGATTAAATTGCTTCATGGTTTGGCATGATTTACAATTCGCCTTAAGTATTGAAGTAGAACAATTTGGTGGACTGTTTTAGCCGGAATTTAGGAGTATAATAACAAATGGTAAAAAAGATTAAGAATGATTTTATCGTCTAGGGCTTAGTATGAGAAAAAAGTTTTCAATATCAAGCAGTTGTGATAAAATGTAATTGTTCCATAGGATTCTTTCTAATGATGGCTTGGTCGCTTTTCACTATAGATTTTATGGGACTTTTTTCTACATCAAAATAGGCTCCATAATATCTATAAGGGATTTACCCACTATAAATATTATAGAGCCTTTTTTATCAGAATGGCAATTTCCCTGCGAAAGCACCTAATTTTTTCTTAGTCGTTTCATCGATTTGTTCAAGAGCAGAGTTGATGGCTTGAACAGTCATATCAGAAAGAGTTTCAAGGTCTTCCGGGTCAACGACAGCTGGATTGAAGTCAATACTGACAACTTTCTTATCTCCAGTTAAGGTAGCTTGAACAAGGTCTTGAGCAGATTTGCCAACAAATTGCATAGCAGCAAGCTCAGCTTGACTTTGTTCCATTTGTTTTTGAAGTTTTTGTGCTTGACGCATCATATTTTGCATGTTCATCATGGTGATTTACAGTTTCCTTTTATCTTATTTTCTTTCCTATTTTATCAATTTTAGGTTTAAAAGTCTATTGTTAGTATGAATCTACTAACATTAAATTGTCTGAAAATTTATTGAAAAATGAGTGAAAACATGTTATAATGAAACGTAAAATTAATTAAGGTTTCCTGAACCAATAGGAGTAAACAATGAAAAAACTAGGTTTTATCCTTTTATCTTCAGCCTTGCTATTGACAGCTTGTGCTGTTAGGTTTGAAAAATCAGCAGATACAACCGATTCGTCTAAGGTGACAGCCTTGTCTGAAGATAAGCAAAAAATGCTTGATAAGGCCACAGCTGACTATAAGACTTTTGTGCAAGAGCAAATTGATAAACTTTTGACAGATACGGAAGGCTTTGTCAAACTGTTGAAAGAAGGTAAGTTAGAAGAAGCCAAGAAGGTCTATCCATTGATTCGTATGTCTTATGAGCGTTCAGAACCAATTGCCGAAAGTTTTGGTGAGTCAGATGTCAAGATTGACTTCCGTTTGGCAGACTATATGGACGAAAACAAGACCGAGAAAGGTTGGTCAGGTTTCCATCGTATCGAGCGTATACTTTGGGAAGACAATACAACAAAAGGAACTGAAATCTACGGAGATCAGTTGGTTAATGATATCAAGGAATTGAAAGCTAAGATTGCAACTGTAGATGTGGATTACAAGGTTATGTTGACTGGAGCAGTTGACTTGCTTAACGAAGTAGCGACAAGCAAGATTACAGGTGAAGAGGAAATTTATTCTCATACAGACTTGTATGACTTCCGTGCCAATATTGAGGGAGCTGAGAAGATTTTCCAACTCTTTAAACCTTTACTTGAAAAATCAGACGCTAACCTAGTTAAAGAATTGGAAGCAGATTTCAAGTCTGTCAATAGCTTGTTGGACAAACACATGACCGACAAGGAACACTATAAGCTCTATACTGATTTGACAAAAGAAGATACCAAAGAATTGTCAGAAGCTGTGACAAAACTTGGTGAGCCTCTATCACAAATGGGTAAATTTCTTAGTGGAGAATAAGAGTCATGACTGAAAAAGACGAAAAGTTTTTTGAAAAGAAAATGGACCGTCGAGAATTTCTAAAAAAAGCAGGGATTGGAGGGGCTGGTTTAGCGCTAGGACTCTCTGGTGCTTCTGCTTTTTTCGCACCTAAGCTAGGAAGTCAGGAAAAAATCTCGTACGGAAATGAAAAAATTGCTTTTTATGGCAAGCATCAAGCAGGGATTAGTACGCCCATGCAAAAAAATATCTATTTTGTTGTCTTGGATTTGCATACGACGGATAAGGATAAGATTATTCAGTTGTTCAAGGATTGGACGGATTATAGTGCCAAGTTGGTCGAGGGGGAATTGGTCAAAAAAGATGGCCAGAATGCTCTCTTGCCTCCGAGCGATACTGGTGAAACAGTCGGGCTCAATCCTCATCGTTTGACGCTAACTTTTGGTGTTTCTGCGAGTTTCTTGAAAAAGATGAACTTGGAAAACAATCGTCCACAACTGTTTAGGGATTTACCGCCTTTTCCTAAAGAGCAATTGCGTGAAAAATATACTGGTGGAGATATTGTGATTCAGGCTTGTGCCGATGATGAGCAAGTTGCCTTTCATGCTATTCGAAATCTCATCCGTAAGGGGAGAAATGCGGTGACCCTTCGTTGGAGTCAGTCTGGTTTTGCAGCTATCGGAGATCGAATGGAGACTCCGCGTAACCTCTTTGGTTTTAAAGATGGGACAGCAAATCCAACCAAGGAGCAAGACTTTGACCGCGTCATCTGGGCTGATAGTAAGGACTGGATGGAAAATGGATCTTATATGGCAGTTCGTCGGATTCAGATGTTTTTAGAGACCTGGGACCGTACTAGTCTTGAAGAACAAGAAAATACCTTTGGTCGTTACAAGGAAAGTGGTGCCCCCTTTGGTAAGAAAAATGAGTTTGATGAAGTGGATTTGAGTCTCTTACCTGATGATTCGCATGTTCGTTTGGCTAAAGAAGTGGAGAAACCACTTTTACGTCGTTCTTACTCTTACTCAGATGGGATTGATGAAAAAACTGGCCAGTTTGATACGGGCTTGCTCTTCATTTCTTTCCAGAAGGATCCTGATAACTTTGTCAAGGTTCAAACCAATCTAGGTGCTACTGATAAGATGAATGAATATATCACTCACATAGGTAGTGGACTTTTTGCTTGCTTTGGTGGTGTGGAGAAAGGAGGCTACATTGGTCAGAAATTATTGGAAGGCTAAAAGCTGGTTCTTGGTTTTAGCTTTGTCATTTTTAATTCTTTCCCCAGTAGGTGCCCAAGAAAGCTTGAGTTCTTACTTTGTAAAAATCACAGATGCTTCTAAAGCGGTCAAAAATGGGAATCAGTCTGAGGGCCAGAAACTCGTTCAGGAGATGGCAACAGACTTTGAAAGAGTAGAAGACAGTAATTCTGAGGCTGGTAAAGTCGTTAAGGAAAAGTTAGCTCAATCAGGAGATATCACTGAAGATAAACTCACTGAAATTTCTTCAGCCTTATTAGCCTTTGAAAAAGAACAAAATCCTGTGGATTTAGATGCGGAAAAGGAAAAATTGGTAAACCGTCTAAGTCCTCGTTTTGAAGCCTTGGAACAAGCCATTGCCTCTAAAGATTTGGAAAAGGTTCGAGAATCCTTTAAGAAAATGAATTCCACTTGGACCATCAATGAAAGTGTGGTTCGTGACAATAGTACAGCTCATTATGGACGTGTTGAAACAGCCATCTCTTTTCTGCGTAGTAGTATGGAAACCGAGCCTACAGATTTCAACTCAATCCAGACTTCCTTTGAGAACTTAAAAAAGGCTATTGATGATTTTGTAACTGGAAAAGAAATAGCAGCAACATCTTCGGATTTGACTCTCAAAGACGGCATTGCCCTTTTGAAGAAGGCTTTGGAACAATTTCAAGCTGGTGATCAAGCATCAGGAGCCGCTAGTATGAAGGAATTCATCACTATCTGGCCAACAATTGAAGGTTCTGTTAGCACGACCAATCCTTCCCTCTATACTCGAGTGGAAAGTGAAAGCCCTGTGATTATGGTCAAGGGAAGTGAAAAGGAATACCAAGAAAAATTAGAAAAACTGATTGCAGATTTATCACAAATTGATACCAGTGCACGTTACAATGCCTTTGATGCTATGCTCATTCTCCTGAGAGAAGGTGTAGAGGCCCTTTTAATCGTTATGGCTTTGGTAACGACCTTGAAAGCAGCCAAGCTGCGTAAAGGGCTCAAGTGGGTTTATGGTGGTGCTATCACAGGAATCATGGCAAGTCTGGTTATTGCTTTCATCCTGCAAATTGCTTTTCCAGCAGTGACATCAGGATCCAATCGTGAAATCATAGAAGGAGCAGTGGGGATTTTTGCGGTAGTTATGATGATTTTGATTGGAATCTGGCTTCACAGCAAGTCCTCAGTCAAAAAATGGAATACCTTTATGGAGTCACAAATGGAAACAGTGACTAAGACAGGTTCCTTTATTTCCATGTTTGCTCTCAGTTTTCTAGCTGTTTTCCGTGAGGGAGCAGAAACCATTCTCTTTTATGTTGGGATTCTACCAAGAATTTCCAGCTTTGAATTTGTCTTGGGAATTTCTCTTGCCTTGCTAGTTCTGGTAATTATTGCCGTTGTGATGAACAAGGCCAGTCAATTCTTCCTGCCACATAAGGTTTTCTTTATCCTGACTTGGATGATTTATGCTTTAGCCTTTAAGATGCTGGGGGTTAGTATCCATGCTCTTCAGTTGACCAATATGGCACCAAATCACTTGCTGACAGGATTTCCAACAAACGACCTGCTTGGAATTTACCCAAGTTGGGAAGGTTTGATCAGTCAGCTAATCTTTATTATTATTGTCTTGATTGTCACTTTCAGACAGGGTGAAGAATACGATGGATAGAAAAGAATTGACAATCGTTGAACATCTGGTAGAATTTAGAAAGAGATTATTGGCAGTGGTCATTTGTTTCTTTTTGGTATTCTGTGTCTCCTTGCTTTTCGCAGACCAGATTTACCAGTATGTGACCCAATTTTTTCAGCAAAAGTTGATTGTTTTAGGGCCAAATGATATTTTATGGATTTACATACGCTTAGCTAGTCTGATGGCCTTTACTATCACCCTACCTTACACGGTGTATCATATTTGGTCTTTCATTAAACCTGGTTTAAAGAAGGAAGAAGCTAGAGCTATTTTTGCTTATATTCCAGCTAGTTTCCTTTGTTTTCTAGTTGGACTGGCTTTTGGTTTTTACTTTGTAACACCAGCCTTACTTCAGGTTTTATTAGGGCTAGGAGAAGGACTATTTGAAACGCAGTTAACAGCCCAAAATTATCTGTCCTTTGTTTTTCAAACGACCTTGCCCTTGGCTCTGATTTTTGAATTGCCGGTTATCATTGCCTTTTTGACGTCGATTGGGCTCATTGGACCAGAATTGTTGATTGCTTATCGCCGATATGCTTATTTTATCTTATTGGTACTTGCAGTCATCTTGACACCAGCCGACTTTGTTAGTGATTTGGCAATGACTGCCCCCTTGATTTTACTCTATGAATTGAGTATTGCTATCAGCAAACACATTATGAAACGCAAGCAGAAAGGAGCGAGAAATGGGAATCTTACGTGATATCGGAGCACCAGGATTGATTATTATCGTTTTAGGAGCTCTCTTAATCTTCGGACCAAAACGATTGCCTGAACTAGGCGAATCAATTGGTAAAATGCTATCCGAATTTAAAAAAGCAGTTAAAGGAAATGAAAATCAAGATAAGGAAGACTAAATCTTGTCTAATAAAAAACTTTGTACTCTGGTAACCATTGTGTGGCTAGCTAGAGTGCAAAGTTTTTTTGAGCTTGGAAAATTTGGAATTAAAAACTGATTTTAAAAATTCATGATTAAGCCTTTTATGGGTGGTCATAATTGATGTTTACAAAATTTTAAGAAAAATCAGGACAATAGTGATATATTTAAGAAGCTAATTCATAGATTATCTGATATATCCGTCCAAGATCTTGAAAAAATTGATTGACTGTTAGATATCATTTTCATTCCATATCAAGAATCAAAACAACTAAAAACAGAAGTAGTGTTTAGATAGGAAACTTTTTTAGATGTTAGAGACCCTGATTTTATGATAAAATAAGTAGAAGATTTATATTTGTAGTTAATCTTATGTCCTTGTAAAATTTTTGTATTTTTAAATGTTTTTTTAAGAAATAATATTTTAAATACAGAGATAAAATATAGCCAAATAAAGAGTAGTGTAAAATTTGAATTGCCTTCATAGCTTTCCTTTCATTAGAAATTAGTTTATCAAATGAAGAAAGATTAATATTATTGAGATACTAAAAAGTATCTATTTTATCCTGAAATGTCTAAATTAAGAAAATTTTTACAATTTGAGATAGTATAGAAACCATTTGAGATTTTTATAATTTAATTTCCATCATTCTGATAAGATTAAACTTATAGAAGGAGGCTAAATATGAAAGACTATATTTTATATCAAGATAGAGCTATCGTAAAGGTACCACTCTCTAAAATTTATTATGTTACAACTCACCCAACAAAAGCTCATGCTGTTCTTTTTGTAACAGCAGAAGGGAATTTTGAAGCTTCAACCTCACTAGCTAAAATCGAAGAGGAAAGTACAGAAGAACTTATTAGATGCCATAGAAAGTTTCTTGTGAATAAAGATAAAATAGCAGGATTTAATCATGAGACAAGAACGATTATGTTTATGGATGATAGAGTATCAGACATCGCTTGTTCTAGAAGACACTTTACAATATTAAAAAATCAGTGGAAAAATATATAGGAGTGAAGTAGTGAATATTTTTATACTAGAAGATAATTTTTTACAACAGACTAGAATTGAAAATGTTGTCAAAAAAATTTTGGTGGATAATAAGATTGAGTATAGGCATTTTGAGGTTTATGGAAAACCTCAACAGCTTTTAGAGGACATTTCAGAGAGAGGAAATCATCAATTATTTTTACTTGATATTGAAATAAAAGATGATGACAAAAGAGGATTAGACGTTGCTAGAGAAATTAGAAAACTTGATTCTCAAGCAGTGATTGCTTTTGTAACATCACATTCTGAGTTTATGCCTGTATCTTTTGAATATTTAGTATCGGCTATCGATTTTATTGATAAAGAATTACCTGAACCGACATTTATAAAACGTCTTGAAAATGTTATTTTAAATGTTAGTAACAATCAAGGAAGAACAGTATCTGAGGACTCTTTTATATTTACAGGATCTAAAGCTCAAATTCAAGTCCCTTTTAAAGATTTATTGTATATTGAGACATCGTCAATCGCCCATAAGTTGACACTCTATTCAAAACGAGACATAGTTGAATTTTATGGACAATTATCCGAAATCATAGAACAGGAACCACGTTTATTTCAATGTCATAGATCATTTATCGTAAATCCTTATAATATATCTTCAATTGATAAAGAAAATCGGGTAGTTCATTTTCAAAACGGGTCCTCTTGCATTGTCTCTAGATTAAAAATACGGTCACTTATGAAAGCTGTTGAAAGACTACATGACTAAGGAGATTTAGATGGTATTTTTGCTAGATATTATAAGTGTTTTTCTATTGTTATGTATCCATGCTAGGGTTGTAGATGAGCGATTAAATCTAAAAAAACTAGTAGTGTCCATTATTCTGTACTATCTTTCAATATTACTATTCATTGTTGTATTTAAATCAACAGAATTTTATTTTTTTGGGTCGTTATTGATTTATCCCACTTTTTTTATCTTGTATACTTTGTCTATTGGTGAATTAAGAAGTAAGGTCTCTTTATTACTTTTTTACTCATTATTTCCACTTGGATTTTGGGATGTCATCAGAAATTTTTTAGGTTACTTTATAATTTCTAAGATTCCAATATTGTATAGACTATATGAAACTAATCTAGGAACAATGATTTTCTCTTTATTAGCTGAAATTATTGTGTTTTTTCTTATTAGTCTCTTTCGATATAATTTTAGTCATTTAAAAATAAAGAACTTGGATAGAAAGACAAAATTTATTTTAATTACTGCGGATACTTTAATGCTAGCTTATTTTATCTTACCATCTTATATAAACTACAGTGATAAAGTAAGTTGGGATAGAATGTTGGATTATAAAGAATTATTGACAGCAGTTTACTTTTTATTGTTTATTTGTTTTGTTAATCTATTGGATAGAAAATTACTTCAAGAATTACAGGAGAAAGTCGTTCTACAAAAAGAAATTCAATTGCAAAATCTTAGTAATTATAGTCAACAAGTTGAGGGGCTGTATCAAGAAATTAGAAGCTTTAGACATGATTATGCTAATATTTTGTCAAGCTTAAAAATAGGTATAGATCAAAAAGATATTAATATGGTTTCTCAAGTCTATGATAGTGTTTTGAAAAATTCTGGTGAAAAATTAAAAGGCAAGCGTTTTGATGTAGCACATCTAAGAAATATCAATGATTTGGCGCTAAAGAGTTTACTATTATCTAAGTTATCGGAGGCTCAAAACTTATCTGTTCCAGTTTCCCTGGAGATTAGTGAACAGTTCTCTATTAAAAATATGGAACAAATTGACTTCTTAACAATTACTTCTATCTTGTTAGATAATGCTATAGAGTCCTCAGCAGAGGGAGGAATAGCAGTTTGTTTCCTTGAAGATAGAGAATGGAATAAATTAGTCATGATTGTTAAAAATTCTACTTTAGAAAGAGAGATCGAACTGAGAGATATATTCAAGCGTGACAATTCTTCAAAAGGAGTAGGACGGGGTATAGGATTGGCCAATGTTCGAAGAATCTTAAAATCTTATCCAAATGTATGTTTGAAAACTACAAGTAAAAATTATGTCTTTACACAGATTTTGGAAATAGAACTTTAAAAGAGCTATCATTCTTAGGATATTCTATTGAATATTTTAAGGAGGGGCTCTTTTGTTATAGCTTTATAGACATTTAAATGCTCAATTTATAGCAAACATAGGAATTCTGACGTAACCATTTTATGGTGACTCTCTTTCATTACTTTGATTCTAGGGTCAGGGGCCAAATGATAAGATGGTCTTTTTTTTAATAGATAAGGTATTCATTAATGGAAACTATGGAGGGGTAAGGAATTTCCTCTATGTTAAAGAGGATCATATCAGTTTGAATGGCTCTGGTTTCAAAGTCTATTTCTTTGGATTACATGATGATAGTAAGGTAAGTTGTACCTTCCTTATTTTTTAGCTAGTTCCTGTAAATGAGTTAGGAAATAGTCATAACAATAAAACTGGGCAAAAAAGCTAGAGTGACGAGTTCACAATATCTAGCATCGATTTGTGGAACAAATTTTAAAATGGTTTATTTTTAATATTGAAAGGTTACAAATCATGAAAAAATACGTTTCGTGATGAAAAAAGTACATTTAAAGACTTTGTGGTAAAAATCTCTTCTTTCCTGATATACTGAACTTGTCAAGGTTATAATCTCATAAAATCATATATTATAGAGGATCTACTCATCGTGGAAGCAAAAACAACTCATTCAAAATAGTTTTAAAAAAAGAAGAGGTGCTAATATGTTAAATGAAACTATGATTCAGCTTATACTCATTGCGATTTGTTGCATGTACATTATTTTTAACACCAAGGCTGATAAAAACCCAAAGAGAGGATATCGTACAGCTTTGTACCTTTTCGTTTTGGCTGGTATTATATCGTATATTATGAACTATCTAAATTGGTTAGATTTTTTCTTATTAATAACTCCGATAATGTGTCTATTTAAATTTGAAGATAAGTGGAGTTAGCAGCATGTAAATACTTTGTGGTAAAAATCGATTTTGTACTGCTATACTGAACTTGTCAAGATTATAATCTGACAAAAAATACCTATTATATAGGAGGTATCCATTGTGAATATAAAAACTATCGAACAAGTTAATGTGCGAAAAGCTGATACTCTTGCTACTGTTGAAGGAGGTAAAAATGACTTGACATGTATTTTAGATACGGCAGGGATGGTTGAGATAGGCTTTTTCAACGCTGATCCTGTTAGTGTTACATTTGCGATTTCAACAGGCGGGCTAGCGGCAGAAAGTTTTTGTAAATAATGAGAAAAATAATTAGTATATTTTATATTATTTCTCTAGGAATCTTGTCTTTACTAAAGTCACAAGATATTGTTGATATCATAGCAACTCTACTATTGATTTGTATAGGTTTAAAAGGAATAAACCAAAAGGGAACTTTATAAGGTTGTGACGACTATAATTTTTAGCCTCATTACATGTTTGGACAATGTTTCATTTGTTAATTTCCAAATTGAGAATGGGGGTATTGTAACTAACTGTGATTGTGAGTCAACTAAAGATGTCATGGCTAATGGTTGGATATCATCATTGGGGAGGAGATATTGGATTTTAGCTTATAGAGGATAATTTATGGATAAGAGAACAGAAGAAATTCTTAATAAGATTTATAATTTGATTTTAGATACAGATATTCATAAAAATGAACGAGATATTTTATTACGTTATAAAATTCTATTAGAGAATACAAAAAATGAGCAGAGAGTTGTCATGGAGTTGGCTGAAGCTCTTCGTCAGCAGGCTGTTAGTGGGATTAATAGTCACAAATCAATGAGCCCAAAGGTTGCGACATTTTATAAAGAAATTGCCACATATGGACAATTGAGTAAAAATCTAGCTCAAGGATTAATTTCTTTTGGTATAACGAGATAAGGAAAATGAGCAGAAAAAACTTACCAAGTTTTTAACAAGACAAAAAATTTTTTATATAAATCTAAGGAAGTATTCATGATGAGACAATTTGAAGTAATATTGTCCAGCATTGAAGGTGGACTTTCATGTTTTGAGAAGGAATTGTTGCTTTAGGAGGACATGGTGGAGCTATTATAAGCTTTTTGGGAAGAACTGGAGATATAGAAAGTTGAGGTACAGATGAAGCATCGTTTAATAATTGCAATTAGTTTTATAATGACTGGGATAGCCATTAACATTTTATTCGAATCAAATACTATTATTCATAAATTTATTGCTATATTAGGTCTGAGTATGTATTATAGAGGTGTTTTTAGAGAGTATAAAAACTTTAAAAACAATTCAGATTTTTAAATTTTATATTAAATCACGTAATTTGTGTGGCCTTAAAATTTGTGATTTAATAAACTTTATAAAATTGTAAAACAAAAAAAGTACCTAATAGCATACTGAATACTTTGGATCAATAGTCATGTAACAAAAAAAGAACAGCTGAAACTGTTCTTTTTATCATTATTTGAGACCGTATTTTTTGTTGAAACGATCCACGCGTCCATCTGCTTGAGTGAACTTTTGACGTCCAGTGTAGAATGGGTGTGAGTCTGATGAAATTTCCACACGGATCAATGGGTAAGTTTCGCCTTCGAACTCAACTGTTTCGTTAGAGCGTTTTGTTGAACCGCTAAGGAATTGGTAACCAGTAGTTGTGTCCATGAAGACAACTGGGCGATATTCTGGATGGATATCTTTTTTCATTTTGCAATATTTCCTTTCTGCCATGGTCTCTTTGCGAGCCATAGATTGTTACCATACTAGTCTATCAGATTCTGAAAAATTTGGCAAGTATTTTATCAGTTTTTAAGCAAGTTTTTTAACTTTTGGTAGATGATTTCGTTTTCCTCTTGGCTATAGGAATTGGCACCACTTGCTAGAGGGTGGCCTCCTCCATCATGTTCTTTGGCAATTTCATTGATAGGATGAATTTTACTGCGTAAGCGAACACGGTAGTGGCCATCAGCCTGCTCCACAAAAATTCCCCAGAGACTCACACTGTCAATACGTCCAGGAGCACCGACAATGGCTGCAGTTTCAGCATCGGTAACATTAAATTGTTTCAAGACTTCTTGACTCAGGATAACTCGTGCTGCACCATTTTCATCCACTTCCAGATGGTCATAGATGTAGCCTTGAAGTTTAGCAATTTTGTAGCTCATAGTGTCCATTTTACGAGTGAGAGCCGCAAAATCAAAGTTATGTTCTCTCAAATAAGCAGCCAGGCGAAGAGTCCGTGCAGTGGTAGAAGGGTAGAGGAAGCGACCTGTATCACCGACAATTCCTGCAAAGAGCAACTCAGCAGCGCGATCTGACAAGGCCAGTTGGGTTGTTTGGGCAAATAGGGTAATCATCTCACTAGCGCTACTTGAACTAGTATCCACCCAAGATAGGTCACCGTAGACATCATCATTTGGATGGTGGTCAATCTTAATGAGAAAATCACCTTGACGATAGCGCTTATCATCGATACGAGCAGTATTCGCCGTATCACAGACGATGACAAGGGCGCCTTGGTAAGCACTATCTTCAACAAGATCCATCTCAGCCATCCAAGTAAGAGTTGGTTCATCAAAACCAACGGCTTTGATGGTTTTTTCTGGGAAATGATGTTTGAGAAGAGCTTTCAATCCCACCTGACTTCCCAAGGCATCAGGGTCTGGTTTCATATGACGATGAATGATAATCGTGTCGTATTCTTTGATTTTTTCTAAAATTTGATGGCAAATGTCCATAAATAACCTCAATTCTTTCTCATTTCATTGTAGCACAAGAATTTTTATTTTTAAAATGAAAAAGATGTGATATAATGGAGAAAGATAAATTGAGGAGGACGATATGGCATTAGCAAAAATTGTATTTGCCAGTATGACCGGTAATACCGAAGAAATTGCAGATATTGTAGCAGACAAATTACGTGACTTGGGCTTGGATGTCGATGTTGATGAATGTACAACTGTTGACGCTTCAGACTTCTTGGAAGCAGACATTGCTATCGTTGCGACCTATACTTATGGTGATGGAGAATTGCCAGATGAAATGATGGACTTCTACGAAGACCTAGCAGACCTCAACTTGAATGGCAAAATCTACGGAGTGGTCGGCTCAGGAGATACCTTCTACGATGAATTCTGTAAGGCGGTAGATGACTTTGACCGTGTTTTTGTAGCGACAGGGGCAGAAAAAGGTTCAGAATGTGTCAAAGTTGATCTTTCTGCTGAGGAAGAAGACATTGAACGCTTGGAACAATTCGCAGAAGAATTGGCTGCTAAAGTAGGATAAGCATAAACGTGCGCTGATGCAATCAATCAGTGCATTTTTCTTACCGTGACTTGGGATTTTACTAGCCTATTTGGTGGCTTTTTGATACAATAATTCAAATAAAGGAGGAGACTGTATGGATTTAGATAGTATTCGGCAAGAGATTGATCAAATCGACAACCAAATTGTCAAACTGTTAGAAGAGAGAATGCATTTAGTTGAAGGGGTTGTCGCTTACAAGAAGGCTTCAGGTAAACCGATTTTAGATACTAAGAGAGAAGAAATTATCTTTGAAAAGGTTAGAAGTCGTGTAGAGGACAAGCGCTATCAGGAAACTATTGTCGCGACTTTTTCTGACATACTCAAACGTTCGCGTGATTATCAGGATCAAAATATCAAATGAAAAAAGAACAATTTTATCCGCTAGGGATTTTTCTAGCTGCTATGTTGGGTGGATTGGTTCGCTACCTAGTTTCCACTTGGTTACCAGCCAGCCCAGACTTTCCTTGGGGAACCCTTCTTGTCAACTATCTAGGTATTTTATGCTTGGTTTATCTTGTAAAGGGCTATCTGGTCTATAAGGGAACTAGTAAAGGTGTTATTTTAGCACTAGGGACGGGCTTTTGTGGAGGTTTAACAACCTTTTCCAGTCTCATGCTTGATGCTGTGAAACTGCTTGATACAGGGCGTTATCTTAGTTTGGTCCTGTATTTGCTTTTGAGTATCGGTGGAGGCCTGCTTTTAGCTTACTATTTGGGAAGGAAGAAATGGTAATCGTTTATCTTGCAATTGCTTGTGGCTTGGGAGCTATAGTACGGTATTTATTTTCCCGCTATAATCAAGCTTCTAAATTGCCACTCGGAACGCTCATAGCCAATCTTCTAGGTTGTTTTTTGATTGGATTATTCTATAATCATGTGGAATCCAAGGAAGTCTATGCTATTCTAGCAACAGGATTTTGTGGTGGTTTGACAACTTTTTCGACCTTGAATGACGAACTTCAAAGACTGCTAAGTGATAAGAGGGTCTTTTATTCTTACCTGGCTTTGACCTACCTAGGTGGTTTAGTTGCGATTTTTTTAGGAATTCTGTTGTAAATTTCTTTACTTTTTTATGGAAATTTGGTAAACTGTATCTTGTGTGTAATGGACGCACAAAAATACAGTTTATCCGCTGAGGAAGATTCCTCAAGATTGACAAAGATAGGAGAATAAAATGAATCCATTAATCCAAAGCCTGACTGAAGGTCAACTTCGTACAGATATCCCATCATTCCGTCCTGGTGACACTGTTCGTGTACACGCGAAAGTTGTCGAAGGTAACCGTGAACGTATCCAGATTTTTGAAGGTGTTGTTATCGCACGTAAAGGTGCTGGTATCTCAGAAAACTACACAGTTCGTAAAATCTCTAACGGTGTAGGTGTTGAGCGTATCTTCCCAATCCACACTCCACGTGTTGAAAAAATCGAAGTTGTTCGTTACGGTAAAGTACGTCGTGCGAAATTGTACTACTTGCGTGCTCTTCAAGGTAAAGCAGCTCGTATCAAAGAAATCCGTCGTTAATTCGACTAAAAAACTCTGCTTATTCAGCAGAGTTTTTATCTAGCTCCCTTAGTTCAATGGATATAACAACTCCCTCCTAAGGAGTAGTTGCAGGTTCGATTCCTGCAGGGGGCA
>NZ_AJJL01000005.1 GCF_000257905.1 Streptococcus mitis SK579 | reverse complement strand
GTTAACTCCCATAGGTCCCGTAGTGTAGCGGTTATCACGTCGCCCTGTCACGGCGAAGATCGCGGGTTCGATTCCCGTCGGGACCGTTTAAGATAACGTAAGTTATTTTAGACTCGTTAGCTCAGTTGGTAGAGCAATTGACTTTTAATCAATGGGTCACTGGTTCGAGCCCAGTACGGGTCATATATGCGGGTTTGGCGGAATTGGCAGACGCACCAGATTTAGGATCTGGCGCTTAACGGCGTGGGGGTTCAAGTCCCTTAACCCGCATTAAGATATAATAAATGAGCCGGCTTAGCTCAGTTGGTAGAGCATCTGATTTGTAATCAGAGGGTCGCGTGTTCAAGTCATGTAGCCGGCATTTTTAGATAGAAGAAAATAGTGCGAACGTAGTTCAGTGGTAGAACACCACCTTGCCAAGGTGGGGGTCGCGGGTTCGAATCCCGTCGTTCGCTTAGAGAGGCCGGGGTGGCGGAACTGGCAGACGCACAGGACTTAAAATCCTGCGATTGGTAACGATCGTACCGGTTCGATTCCGGTCCTCGGCATAATATAATGAGCACCCTTAGCTCAACTGGATAGAGTACCTGACTACGAATCAGGCGGTTAGAGGTTCGACTCCTCTAGGGTGCATTTTTCTATTTAACTCGGGAAGTAGCTCAGCTTGGTAGAGTACTTGGTTTGGGACCAAGGTGTCGCAGGTTCGAATCCTGTCTTCCCGATATATT
>NZ_AJJL01000004.1 GCF_000257905.1 Streptococcus mitis SK579 | reverse complement strand
TCTTTGATTTTCATTGAGTATTATCTTTTCTGAGAAGGAGTTTCATTATGAAAGTTGTTCGAAAATTACTAGCCCCTCTCTTGGTAGTGGGTATCCTCTTGACCTCTCTGATTAGTTTACATCAGTTGAAGGCAGATAAGAAAAAAGATGTGTTTCGTATCGGTATTTCGCAGTTTATTACCCACCAGTCCTTAGACGCTACTAGAGAAGGTTTTGTGGATGAGCTGGCTAAACAAGGCTATGTTGAAGGGAAAAATATTGAGATTGATTTGCAAAATGCACAGGGAGAACAACGAAATCTAAAAACGATTTCCCAACAACTAGCAGAATCTAGTGATATCGTTCTAGCCATCGCAACACCTTCTGCCCAGAGCTTGGCCAATACAACACAAACGACACCTGTTATCTTTTCAGCTGTAACAGATCCTGTCAGTGCCAAGTTGGTTGAGTCAAGAGAGCATCCTGGGGGCAATGTAACTGGAACAAGCGATCAGTCGTCAGATGCCATTTCAACCCAAATCAATTTGATAAAGAAAGTGTTGCCAAAGGCTAAAACGATTGGAATTCTCTATACTCAGAGTGAGCCAAATTCGGTTGTCCAAAAGGATGAGGCTAAGCGTCTTCTGGAAGAAAAAGGCTTTACCGTTGTTGAAAAAACAATCTTGGACAGTAACAACGTCAAGGCGGCAGCAGAGAGCTTGATGGCAGAGGTTGATATGGTTTTTGTACCAACGGACAATATCATTTCGTCAACCATGGAAACAGTCAAGCAGGTTTCTATTAAACACAAGGTACCAGTATTTGGTGGCTCAACAGAAATGGTTGCTGTTGGTGGCTTGTATAACTACGGAACCAATTATGAAGAATTGGGACGTCAGACAGCACGAATGCTGGTTCGTGTTTTAAAAGGTGAGAAGCCAGAAAATATAGCAGTTGAGTTGCCTGAAAAACTGGAATTGCATACCAATCAAGAAATGGCAGATGCACTAGGAATTGATATCAGTAAGTTAGAGGGCAAGGAATAGGAGGTTTAAGATGAATTTTGTGTTATCTAGTTTATCAGAAGGTTTGTTGTGGTCGATTATGGCGATTGGGGTCTACTTGACTTTCCGTATTTTGGATATTGCGGATATGACTGCTGAGGGAGCCTTTCCTCTGGGTGCAGCTGTCGTTGTATCACAGATACAGGCAGGGACAAATCCTTGGATTGCGACCTTACTTGCTTTGCTGGCAGGTATGGTAGCAGGTCTTGTATCAGGAATGCTTCACACCAAGATGAAAATTCCAGCTCTCTTGACAGGTATTGTGACCTTGACAGGGCTCTATTCCATCAATATTAAAATCATGGGAAGTGTGCCCAATCTTTCCTTGGGAGATTCTTCAACCGTCTTTAAACAATTAGCGAACTTTGGTCTGACAAATGAAGAAGCTGTGTTCTCACTCAGTTTAGCCTGTCTCTTACTTGTTTGTTTGTTTTTGACCCTTTTGATGAAAACGGAGTTTGGTTTGGTCTTGCGTTCGACTGGGGACAATATTCCGATGAGTGAGGCAAATGGGGTCAATGTAGATACGATGAAGATTGTTGGTTACATGATTTCAAACGGTTTGATTGCCCTATGTGGTTCCTTGTTCGCCCAAAATGATGGATTTTCAGATGTGACTTCTGGGACAGGAACTATCGTTGTTGGTTTGAGTGCAGTGATTATTGCGGAAGTCTTGATACACGATTTGACCATTGGAGGCCGCTTGTTATCTATCGGAATCGGTGCTATTGTTTACCGTTTGATTATTTTAAATATCTATGAAATTCCAAATCTAGATCAAAATCTGGTTCGTCTCTTTAATGAAATCTTGCTCGCCTTGGTTTTATTTGCGCCAGAATTGCAAAAGAGATTAAAGATTCGTGGTCTGAAATTGAGAAATGAATAGGAGGAGAAAGTTATGGCAAGTTTATTAACACTTGAAAATATTCACAAAACCTTTGAAGCAGGGACGGTCAATGAGAACCATGTCCTCAAAGGATTAGATTTAGAAGTGGAAGAGGGAGATTTTATCTCTGTGATCGGTGGAAATGGTGCAGGTAAATCCACTTTGATGAATATCTTGGCTGGCAATCTATCGGTAGACGAAGGAGACCTTTTATTGGCAGATAAATCCATTAAAAATCTGAGCGTCAGAAAGAGAGCCAAGGATATTGCACGTGTTTTTCAGGATCCTAAGATGGGAACAGCTTCTCGTTTGACGATTGAGGAGAATATGGCTATTGCCTTGAGACGTGGGCAAAAGAGAGGGATTGGCTGGGGTGTGAAGGAGAAGGATAGAATCCAGTTCCAAGAAGCCTTGAAAGAGTTGAATATTGGTCTTGAAAATCGTTTGAAAGTGGATACTCAATACCTTTCAGGAGGACAGAGACAGGCCTTGACCCTGGTCATGGCAGCCTTGGTAAAACCTAAGCTCTTGCTGTTGGATGAACATACTGCGGCACTTGATCCGAAAACAAGTCAAATGGTGATGAACTTGACGCACAAGATTGTGGAAGATCATCAGTTGACGACTTTGATGATTACCCACGATATGAACCATGCGATTGAGTACGGCAATCGTCTCATTATGCTCTATCAGGGTAAGATAGTGGTGGATGTCAAGGGAGAGGAGAAAAAGCATCTGACAGTTGAAGACCTCATGCATCTCTTCCAGAAAAATAGTGGCCAAAGTCTAGTCAGTGATGAATTAGTTTTAGGATAAAGAAAAAGGCTGAGATGTGGTGTCTCAGTCTGTTTATAATATGGCTTACACAGCATTGTTAACTAGATACTTGTCAATTGCTGTATGACATTAGTATTGATTTAAATTGATACAAGGTAAAAGAAATCTGGAAGAATCTGTTTCTGTCTAGGAGTTCTTACTATTGTTAAAACCAGTCCTCAAGACAAAAGGACTGGTTTGTAGTTTAGAATATTATCTTAAAAGATATCAGTTAAATGGTAGATGAAATAGTGTATAACATACTTGAATTGAACTTGAATAGGATGAGCCCTCCAAGTAATTCTTAAAAATTTATAGATCTAATCTATCTTATTTTTTAATAAGAAAATTGATGTTAAGACTACACTCAGTCCTGCTAAGAAGAGGAGTGGATTTGAGGATTCACCAGTTTCTGGAAGTTGTTCTTTATAATGAGTATTTTCCATCTGAGTAGGACTATCGGTAGTTGAAGTCTGTTCAAAGTTTAGTGAAGTTGGTTCTGAAGGGATTTCAATTGTCTTGTTTGGTGTAGTTTCTTGAGAATGGCTAGATTGATAGGCTACCGCATATGTACCAAAGTGACTAGTGGTAAATTCTGCTCTACCTTCTCGAACTGTAAAATCAAGTGCTTCCAATTCCTTAGTTGGACTTAGGTAATAAACATTTTCTACATCGGCTGTAATTGGTAATCTAACTAAAACAGCTCTTTGTGGTTGTATATTATGGTTGTTTGGATTTTTAAATTGAATATCATAAGCATCGTATATCTTACCAAATAGTTCTTGAGCTAATACACGTCTGCTAGAAATATGAGAAATTCCCTCTAAGTCAGTCGCTCCTCCAATAATTTCAACTCCAGTCCTTTCATCTTTTAAGACACGAAGTTTATATTCAGGAACAGAGACAGTAGACGCTTGTTCTAGTCCTGCTGTGCCGATAGGCTTCGTGTACTCAGGGATAGAAACAGTAGGCGGTTGTTCTTGTTCCGCTGTGCCGATAGGTTGAGTGTATTCAGGGATAGAAACGGTAGGTGGTTGTTCCTGTCCAGCTGTACCGATAGGCTTAGTGTATTCAGGAATTTCTACAATAGGAGCAGGGTCATCTCCCTTGCTTGTAGTTGGCTGCTGATTCTCAACCTTCTTCTCATCCTTTTTGGTAAAGACAGCTACTACAGGACTGCTTGTTGTATTTCCCTGGATAGAATAAGCTTCTATCGCATTTCCAATTTTTCGATTGGTTTCGTCAGGGATAGGGATTTGTACCTGATTATCTTGGATTGATAAGACAGTCTGATCTCCAGTCGTAACTAGATGATTATCGTCTATCCTGCGTAAAACGAGTGGATCTTTGATGCCTGGGAAGGTCACAGCGATGGCTTCCCAATCTCCAGCTGGAAGAGTTAAAGAGATGTTTTTATCCCCTTCCTTAAGTGGTGCGATACTTGGACTATCCAAGCTTACAGCTGGAGCTTTAATCACATCAAATGAATCTAGAGAAATTTTCTTGCGACCTGCTGGTGAATTTGGATCAACTTTCAATGTCAAAATATGATTACCATCGGTCAGATTAGTAAATTCTCCAATTAAGGTTGCCTTTTGGGTAGGGCCAGCAGTGTAGAAGTCAAGAGCTGGCATCTCTTTTCCATCCAGTGTGACAAGTGCCTTGCCTAGTGATGCTGTTTTTAATCCATAGATTCGGATACCTGTTCCAGAGAATGGAATGGTTGCAGTGGCTTCAGAAGAGAGGCTATCATTAGCGTTGATGTCAGCGTATTTTTCTGTAGAAGCATAGAGTTCTGCATCGCTCCAATCCTTAAACATGGAACCATACTGGATACGAGGGTCACGGTCGTCGATCTTCTCAACAGCTTCTCCTTGACCTGGGAAGACCTTGAAGTAGTCTAAGGAAATTTTTGAGCGTTCACTTCCTCGTCCCTTATGTTCTCGTTTAACAGTGATGGTCATGAGGTGAGGACCTGAAGAAAGATTTGTATAACGACCGATTAGGACACCCTTTTCAGTAGCACCAGCTGTATAGAAATCAAGCTCTCCCACAGATTTACCATCGATTTTAACGTCAGCAAGTCCCAATTGAGATGACTTGAGTCCGTAGATTTCAATACCAGGGCCATTGAATGGAATGGTTGCAGTCGCATCTTTATCAGAATAATTTCCATTTGAGATATCGGCGTATTTCTCTGTGCCGCTAAATAGTTCTGAGTCAGCCCAGTTTCCATAAGCTGAGCCGTACTGGATGCGCTTGTCACGGTCATCCATCAACTCACTGAAGGCATCGATAGAAGCAGCATCTGAAACTGGTGTTGTACGATCCCTTAGCATAGCCTTAACGGTATAAGTATAGGCATGGCTAGAATCAATCGAGCGATCGATAAAGTGAGTTTGGTTGGTGATAAACTCACGAACGCTAGGAGTTTGACTGTTTTCATCCTTGCTTTCTCGTCGGATGACATAATGACTTGCTCCTTCAACTGTGTTAAAGTCAAGTTCAGCTGTGACGGAATCTTTTCGAAGAGCTGATAAGCGAGTCACTCGTCCAGGGAAGTTTTCAAAGGTAATGACATCACCTTTTTGAGTCGCAAGTTGGATACGGTTATCTTTGAGGCGACTAGCTTGAACTTCCTTGCCATTAATCTTGATAATACTAGCTTCGATATTTGGATAGTCTACGACTAAGTCTCCACCCACATTAGAAAGGAAAGATAGCGTTTCAAGATTTTTCTCTTTCCATTTCATGCTGACTTCAAAGTTACCACGAGCGACTAAGCCTGAGACTTGCCCGTCTTTCCAGGCATCTGGAAGGGCTGGTAATGGGGCAATGTAGCCTGTGTGAGATTGAAGGAGCATTTCTGCCATACCACTGGTTGCACCAAAGTTTCCATCAATTTGGAAAGGCGCGTGCGTATCCCAGAGATTTTCTAGGGTTGAAGATCTGAGCTGTTCTGCCAACAAACGGTGGGCACGATTTCCATCTAGGAGACGGGCCCAGAGGTTGATTTTATTGGCCTTAGACCAACCAGTACCACCATCTCCACGGTGGTTGAGGGTTGCGCGTGCAGCTTCTAGATATTCAGGCTGATCCTTGCCAAATAGAGTACCTGGGAAGAGACCAACTAGATGGGAAACATGGCGGTGGTGGTTTTCAATACCTTCGTTAGTGAATTGTGGGCTGTCTTCCTCGTACCATTCCTTGATACGACCGTCTTGGTTGATGTGAAGAGGTTTTAACTTGTCAAATTTAGCCTTCACTTCTGTCACCAAGTCTTGGTCTATCTTCAGATGATTGGCTGCTTCCATATAGTCGTGGAATAGCTGCCAAACTAGAGATTGATCAAAGGTATTCCCAATCGTGATGTTTCCATGTTCTGGTGAGTAGGATGGAGAAGAAACCCAGCGGTCACTAGCCTTGTCGTAGTGCAAGAAGGAATTCCAGAACTTGGCTGTTTCCTTGAGCATTGGATAAATCTTTTCTTTAAGATAAGTTTCATCCTTGGTGAATTTGTAGTAGTCATAGACGTTCTGCATCATCCAAGCATTGGCAGCAGGAGACCAACCCCAATAGTAGTTCCAACCAGGAGTAGTCCAGCCAAATGGTGTCGCCTGAGTATGAACCAGCCAACCATTTTCTTGACCTTCTTTGGACTCGATACCAGCGTATTCCTTAGCAGCGATACGGCCATAGTAGCGCATGTCATCGATATAATTGATCATTGGCTTAGCCGTTTCTGCGAGATTGCTCATGTAGGCAGGCCAATAGTTCATCTGTAGGTTGACATTGAGGTGGTAGTCTGAGTTCCAAGGTGGATTATCTACAGCATTCCAGACTCCTTGCAAGTTGGCAGGGAGGGCATCTGTCCGATTACGAGAAGAACTGATCAGTAGATAACGTCCGTATTGGAAGAAGAGTTCTTCTAGCTTTTGACCTTTTGTTGGATTATAGGTTTGGAGAGCTTCTTTTGTAGTTTGGTTAGACTTGCTACCGCCGAGGTTTAATTGAACACGGTTGAAAAGGCTTTGGTAATCCTTGATGTGATCATTTTTCAGAGTCTCATAGTCTTTGGCTTTAGCGGCTTCAACGATAGATTTGACAGTTTTTCCTACATCAATATCCTTGCGGTAATTGGTTTCCGGATTTTGAGCAAAATTAGTCTTTGCGCTGAGTAGCAGTGTTGCATAGCTTGCTCCTTTAACTGTCAAATAACCATCTTGAGCAGTGACTTGTCCATCTGTCTTGATACCAAGATAAGAAGCAAATTTCAGACCATTGTCTTTGACAGTTCCCTTGAGTAAAATACCATTAGAATCTACACTGATAGTACCTTTTTTGTAATTAGAATTATCCCGAGAATACTGTCCATTAGCAATTAGGTCTTCTGTTAAGCTATTCCAAAGTGTAAAATCAAGGTTCTTATCCCCTTTTTTACTCAAGTGGGTGACAGTAACATCGTCTGGGAAGCTAGAGAAGGTTTCACGTTTGAAGCTTGTTCCATCTTGGGTATAAGAGGTAGTTGTGATAGCTTCAGAAATATCCAAGCCACGGTGATAGTCGGTAACACTTTCCAAGCCCTTCTTCTGGTTATTAAAGACCATGAAGATATCACCGAAGGCCAGATAGCGACCGTATTGGGCATTGTTTGGTCCAACGAGATTTCTTTCAGCTAGGCGTTTGGCCTTTTGACGGTCACCGTCCTCTAGGGCCTTACGAATTTCGGCTAAGACTTTGTAGCGGTCCTTGTAGTTTCCGCCGTTATAGTCTTGACTATCAGGCTGTGGTCCTCCAGACCAAAGGGTTTTTTCATTGTACTGGATTCTTTCTTCACCGATCAAGCCAAAGACTTTGGCACCCATTTCTCCATTTCCTACTGGAAGGGCTTGTTTTTCCCATCCGCCATAGGAAGGAGCAGTTGGTTGGTTGTAATGTAGTTCGTAATGTTCTTGCTTATTCACAGGAAGTTCTGGTTTCTCACTCTCCTTATTGTCAGCAGGGGCGGTAGTAGCACTTATCTCTGACTGACTAGCAGTTTGAGGTGGTTCGGGCTCTAAGTTTGTTTGCTTTTCAGCTGATTCAGCTATAGGCTGAGTCTCAGTGTTAGAAGCAAGAACTTCCTCTACTTTCGTATCCGGTTTAGCAGAGGTTTCAGTAATTGTTGCCTCACTTTTCGGAATCTCGATACCATCAGCAGCCACATCCTGTGCTGCTAAAAAAACAGCTCCTAGTAAAACAGAGGCAGCTCCGACACTTAGTTTTCGGATGCTATACTTGCAGGATTTTTCCCAATATCTCTTATCCACAAAATTCTCCTTTCTCACATCTGTAAGCGCATACATTTTCTTTTAAAAAAATAAGTCTTTCAGAAATTTGTGCAATGTAATTTGAATAATCTTAATATAACAAATAAATAGAACTATTGCAAGGGCTTTCAAGGGAAATGGGCTTATTTTACTAAGTTTTACTAAGTATGAAGTATTTGCTAATTACTTAGGAAATCACAGTAGATGTAAGCGTAAAACAAACTAGTCAGTTCGCCTTCTTTGTGTTATAATGAAAGAGACTCAAAAAGAAACAGGAGAAATATGATGGATTTACTATTAGCAATTGTATTGATTGTGCTAGCTTTTCTAGGAGGAGCTCTTGGAGGAATGTACTTGGTTCGTAAGCAAATCGAAAAAGAATTTGCTGACAACCCACGTTTGAATGCTGAAGCAGTTCGTACTCTCTTGAGTGCAAATGGTCAAAAACCAAGCGAAGCTAAGGTACAACAAGTTTACCACCAAATCATCCGCCAACAAAAGGCAGCCCTTGCTAACAATAAAAAGAAAAAATAAATAAGGAAAAGTCTGGGATGAAAGTTCCAGACTTCTCACTATGTTGGCTAAGGGTTTAGGGATGAGACTTTTTCCTTGCATTCTATTGATATTTGATTATGATTAAGAGAGATAGTTGTTGATTAGGCTGTCATTCAGTTCTTAAAGATAAGTAATCATAATGAACTATCAATCAGAAAAAAGACTAGAAAGAAGACTGTATGGATAATCGACCAATTGGTTTTTTGGATTCGGGTGTCGGGGGCTTGACCGTTGTGCGCGAGCTCATGCGCCAGCTTCCCCATGAAGAAATCGTCTATATTGGAGATTCTGCACGGGCGCCTTACGGGCCCCGTCCTGCTGAGCAAATTCGTGAATATACTTGGCAGTTGGTCAACTTTCTCTTGACCAAGGATGTCAAAATGATTGTCATTGCTTGTAATACTGCGACTGCGGTCGTCTGGGAAGAAATCAAGGCTCAACTAGACATTCCCGTCCTAGGTGTGATTTTGCCAGGAGCTTCGGCAGCCATCAAGTCCAGTCAAGGTGGAAAAATCGGAGTCATTGGAACGCCTATGACGGTACAATCTGACATCTACCGCCAGAAAATCCATGATCTGGATCCAGACTTACAGGTGGAGAGTTTGGCCTGTCCCAAGTTTGCTCCCTTGGTGGAGTCTGGGGCCCTGTCAACCAGTGTCACCAAGAAAGTAGTCTATGAAACCCTGCGTCCCTTGGTCGGCAAGGTGGATAGCCTGATTTTGGGTTGTACCCATTATCCGCTTCTCAGACCTATTATTCAAAATGTTATGGGGCCCAAGGTTCAACTTATCGATAGTGGGGCAGAGTGCGTACGGGACATTTCAGTCTTACTCAATTATTTTGAAATCAATCGTGGTCGTGATGCCGGACCACTCCATCACCGTTTTTACACAACAGCCAGCAGCCAAAGTTTTGCACAAATTGGTGAAGAATGGCTGGAAAAAGAGATTCATGTGGAGCATGTAGAATTATGACAAATAAAATTTATGAATATAAGGATGAACAGGACTGGTATGTCGGGTCCTATGGTATTTTTGGTGGCGTCCGGACGTTGACGGATGATGACTTGGATTTTCCTCTATTGGAGTTTGCCCAAAGATTTCGAGATGAGGATCGAGGTTTTCCTGTTTCTGTTACTGTTTTACGCTATGGTTCTCTCTACCGTTTATTGTCTTTTGTGGTAGATATCCTCAACCAAGAAATGGGACGAAATGTGGAAGTCATCCAACGTCAGGGGGCTTTTCTCTTAGTTGAAAATGGGCAACTCCTGCATGTAGAATTACCTAAAGAAGGGGTCAATGTTCATGATTTCTTTGAGACAAGCAAGGTCAGAGAAACCTTATTGATTGCGACTCGAAACGAAGGCAAGACCAAAGAGTTCCGAGCTATCTTTGACAAGCTAGGCTACGATGTGGAAAATCTTAATGACTATCCTGACTTGCCTGAAGTAGCAGAAACAGGCATGACCTTTGAAGAAAATGCCCGCCTCAAGGCAGAAACCATTTCTCAATTAACTGGCAAGATGGTTTTGGCAGATGATTCAGGTCTCAAAGTCGATGTCCTTGGTGGCTTGCCAGGTGTCTGGTCAGCTCGTTTCGCAGGAGTGGGAGCTACTGACCGTGAAAACAATGCCAAGCTCTTGCACGAATTGGCCATGGTCTTTGAACTCAAGGACCGCTCGGCTCAATTCCATACAACCCTAGTCGTAGCCAGTCCCAACAAGGAAAGTTTGGTTGTTGAAGCAGACTGGCCAGGCTACATTAACTTTGAACCTAAGGGTGAAAATGGATTTGGTTACGATCCTCTCTTCCTTGTAGGAGAGACAGGCAAGTCATCAGCTGAATTAACCCTTGAAGAAAAAAATAGTCAATCTCACCGTGCCTTAGCCGTTAAGAAACTTTTGGAGGTATTTCCATCATGGCAAAGCAAACCATCATTGTAATGAGCGATTCCCATGGCGATAGCTTGATTGTGGAAGAAATCCGTGATCGCTATGTAGGCAAAGTTGATGCCGTTTTTCATAATGGCGATTCTGAACTGCGTCCTGATTCTCCTCTTTGGGAAGGCATCCGCGTTGTTAAAGGGAATATGGACTTCTATGCAGGTTACCCAGAACGTTTGGTGACTGAGCTTGGTTCGACCAAGATTATCCAAACCCATGGACACCTGTTTGACATCAATTTCAACTTTCAAAAGTTGGACTACTGGGCTCAGGAAGAAGAAGCCGATATCTGCCTCTATGGTCACTTACATGTGCCAAGCGCTTGGATGGAAGGCAAGACCCTCTTTCTAAATCCAGGATCCATCAGCCAACCACGTGGGACTATCAGAGAATGTCTCTATGCTCGAGTGGAGATTGATGACAGTTACTTCAAAGTGGACTTTTTGACACGAAACCACGAGGTGTATCCAGGCTTGTCCAAGGAGTTTAGCAGATGATTGCCAAGGAGTTTGAAACTTTCTTGTTGGGTCAAGAGGAAACTTTTTTGACCCCTGCTGAAAATCTAGCTGTGTTGATTGATACCCACAATGCGGATCATGCGACCCTCTTGCTCAGTCAGATGACCTATACCCGTGTTCCCGTTGTGACAGATGAAAAGCAGTTTGTTGGGACTATTGGGCTCAGAGATATTATGGCTTATCAGATGGAGCATGACTTGAGCCCAGAAATCATGGCGGATACGGATATCGTTCATATGACGAAAAGGGATGTAGCGGTTGTTTCGCCTGATTTTACTATTACGGAGGTCTTGCACAAGCTGGTAGATGAGTCTTTCTTACCGGTTGTGAACGCAGAGGGTATTTTCCAAGGGATTATTACGCGCAAGTCTATCCTCAAGGCTGTCAATGCTCTCTTGCATGATTTTAGTAAGGACTATGAGATTCGATGCAGATGAGAGATAGGATTTCAGCCTTTTTAGAGGAAAAGCAGGGCTTGTCTGCCAATTCCAAGCAATCTTATAAGTATGATTTGGAGCAATTTTTAGACATTATAGGAGAGCGGATTTCTGAGACCAGTCTCAAGATTTACCAAGCACAACTAGCCAATCTAAAAATCAGCGCCCAGAAACGAAAGATTTCGGCTTGTAATCAATTTCTCTATTTTCTCTACCAAAAAGAAGAGGTGGACAGCTTTTACCGCTTGGAATTAGCCAAACAGGCTGAAAAGAAGACCGAAAAACCAGAACTGTTAGACCTAGACTCTTTTTGGCAGGAAAGTAATTATCCAGAAGGACGCTTGCTGGCGCTTCTTATCTTAGAAATAGGGCTCTTGCCAAGTGAGATTTTAGCCCTCAAGCTTGCGGATATCAATCTGGATTTTCAGGTGTTGAGAATAAAGAAGGCTTCCCAACAGAGGATTGTCACTATTCCCACGACCTTGCTTTCAGAATTGGAACCCTTGATGGGCCAGACCTATCTTTTTGAAAGGGCAGGGAAAGCCTATTCTCGTCAGTGGGCCTTTCGTCAGTTAGAAGCTTTTGTCAAGGAGAAAGGTTTCTCAACCTTATCCGCTCAAGCCTTGCGGGAACAGTTCATTCTCAGACAAATAGAAAACAAGGTCGATTTGTACGAAATTGCAAAAAAATTAGGATTAAAAACAGTCCTGACCTTAGAAAAATATAGATAATGGATATTAAATTAAAAGATTTTGAAGGGCCCCTGGACTTGCTCTTGCACCTGGTTTCTAAGTACCAGATGGATATCTACGATGTGCCTATTACGGAAGTTATCGAACAGTATTTAGCCTATGTCTCAACCCTTCAGGCCATGCGTCTGGAAGTGACGGGGGAGTACATGGTTATGGCCAGTCAGCTCATGCTGATCAAGAGCCGCAAACTACTTCCAAAGGTAGCAGAAGTGACAGACTTGGAGGATGAGCTGGAGCAGGATCTTCTCTCTCAAATCGAAGAATACCGCAAATTCAAGCTCTTGGGTGAGCACTTGGAAGCCAAGCACCAAGAACGGGCTCAGTATTATTCCAAAGCGCCGACAGAGTTGATTTACGAAGATGCGGAGCTTGTGCATGACAAGACGACCATTGACCTCTTTTTGGCTTTTTCAAATATCCTAGCCAAGAAAAAAGAGGAGTTTACACAAAATCACACGACTATCTTGCGGGATGAGTATAAGATTGAGGACATGATGGTTATCGTAAAAGAGTCCTTGGTTGGACGAGATCAGTTGCGCTTGCAGGATTTGTTCAAGGAAGCCCAGAATGTCCAAGAGGTCATCACCCTCTTTTTGGCAACCCTAGAGTTAATCAAAACCCAGGAGTTGATCCTCGTGCAGGAGGAGAGTTTTGGGGATATCTATCTCATGGAAAAGAAGGAAGAAAGTCAAGTGGCCCAAAGCTAGACTTGAGAGAGGAAAGATGAGTACTGTAGCAAAAATAGAAGCGCTCTTGTTTGTAGCGGGTGAAGATGGGATTAGAGTCCGCCAGTTAGCTGAACTCCTCTCTTTGCCACCGACAGGCATCCAGCAGAGTTTAGAAAAATTAGTCCAGAAGTATGAAAAGGATCCAGATTGCAGTTTGGCTCTGATTGAGACAGGTGGTGCTTATAGATTGGTGACCAAGCCTCAATTTGCAGAGATTTTGAAGGAATACTCTAAGGCACCTATCAACCAGAGTTTATCTCGGGCTGCCCTTGAGACCTTGTCCATCATTGCCTACAAACAGCCGATTACGCGGATAGAAATTGATGCCATCCGTGGGGTCAACTCGAGTGGGGCTTTGGCAAAGTTGCAGGCTTTTGACCTAATCAAAGAAGACGGGAAAAAAGAAGTGTTGGGACGTCCCAACCTCTATGTGACAACAGATTATTTCCTAGATTACATGGGAATTAACCATTTAGAAGAATTACCAGTGATTGATGAGCTTGAGATTCAAGCTCAAGAAAGCCAATTATTTGGTGAAAGGATAGAAGAAGATGAGAATCAATAAGTATATTGCCCACGCAGGTGTGGCCAGTAGGAGAAAAGCAGAAGAGCTGATAAAGCAAGGTTTGGTGACGGTTAACGGCCAAGTGGTACGTGAACTAGCAACCACTATCAAGTCAGGCGACAAGGTAGAAGTTGAAGGCCAACCAATCTACAACGAAGAAAAGGTCTATTATCTGCTTAACAAACCACGTGGTGTCATTTCCAGTGTGACAGATGACAAGGGCCGCAAGACGGTTGTCGACCTCTTGCCCAACGTGAAAGAGCGCATCTACCCTGTAGGTCGTTTGGACTGGGATACATCAGGTGTCTTGATTTTGACCAATGATGGGGATTTTACGGATGAAATGATTCACCCTCGTAATGAGATTGACAAGGTTTATGTCGCGCGTGTTAAAGGTGTTGCCAATAAGGATAATCTCCGCCCCTTGACCCGTGGACTTGAGATTGATGGCAAGAAAACCAAACCGGCTGTCTATGAGATTCTCAAAGTGGACCCAGTTAAAAACCGCTCTGTGGTGCAGTTGACCATCCATGAAGGGCGTAACCATCAGGTTAAAAAGATGTTTGAAGCTGTTGGTCTCCAAGTAGATAAGTTGTCACGGACCCGTTTTGGACATCTAGACTTGACAGGACTCCGTCCAGGAGAATCCCGTCGTCTTAATAAAAAAGAAATCAGCCAACTACATACCATGGCTGTAACCAAGAAATAATGAAACGAATTTTAATAGCGCCTGTGCGCTTTTACCAACGGTTTATCTCACCAGCCTTTCCACCCTCTTGTCGCTTTGAGCCGACTTGTTCCAACTATATGATTCAGGCTATTGAAAAACATGGCTTCAAGGGTGTCTTGATGGGCTTGGCTCGGATTTTACGTTGCCATCCTTGGTCGAAAACAGGCAAGGACCCCGTCCCAGATCACTTTTCCTTTAAACGGAACCAAGAAGAAAAATGAGGCTGGGTAAAAATATTTTAGTGAAATGACAAAAACGCATCCTACCAGTACAGAGTGAGCTTGATAGGATGCGTTTTATCATGTAAAGATGTTTTTGAGTTTGAAGTTGCTTATTTCAAGGCTTTTTGTGCATCTTCAATCATGAGTTTGGTTGATTCAAGTCCGCCTCCACTTAGATACCAGAGGTCTGGTGTTAGTTGGATAATCTTACCATTTTTAGCGGCAGGAGTTTCAGCAATAAGGGCATTTTCTAGGACTCCATCGTTGCTAGAGTTGTCCCCACCGATAGCAAGGGTACGGTTGATAACAAAGAGGATGTCAGGATTGATTTCTTTGACACTTTCAAAGCTGACTTCTTGTCCGTGGCGAGAATCTTCAAATTGAGTATCAGTTGGCTTGAATTTCAAGGTTTGGTACAAGAAAGAGAAACGAGATTGGGCACCAAAGGCTGCCATTTTTCCTTCGTTGAGGAGGATAGCAAGGGCTTTTTTATCAGAGCTTTCATTTTTAGTAGCGATTTCTTGAATGCTCTTGTCTAGCTTGGCCAATTCTTCCTTGGCTTTCTGTGTACCAGTTTCACCAAAGGTGCTTGCTAGGGATTCGATATTAGCCTTGGTAGAAGTCCAGTAGTCATCTTTGCCTGCTTGGAAGAGAACAGTCGGAGCGATTTCGTTGAACTTATCTACGAATTTTTGGGTACGTGGTGAAGCAATGATTAAATCCGGTTCAAGAGCAGCAATGGCTTCTAGGTCTGGCTCAACCATAGAACCAACATTTTTAACTTTTCCAGCTAGGTCTTTAAGATAAGTCGGAACAGTTTTTGTAGGTATTCCGACGATATTCTTTTCAAAACCTAAAGCGCGAATAGTATCCGCAGCACCGAGGTCAAAGGTCACAATCTTTTCAGGGACTTTTGAAAGTGTGACTACACCTAGTGAACTTTTAATGGTTACCTCTGTTGGAGCAGAGCTACTTGTTTCCGACTGGCTGGTACTTGAGTTTGAGGTTGTACTACATGCACCAAGTAGGAGCAAGAAGCTGGCTACTAGGGCAGTTAGGTAAAGTTTGAGGGATGTTTTCATTATTTCTCCTTTTTAAAATGTGATAACGATTTAGGGAGTCTCTTGGTCTTATTGACTAAGAGACTGAAGGTTCTATAACTTGAGCTTCTATGTTACTAGCTATAGATACAGATCTTTTTGCCATTGATATCAGCTAGCGTGATGGGAATCTCGTAAAGTTGGCTGAGCAGATCAGATTGCATGATTTGATCTGTTCTTCCCTTGCCAAAGACTTGACCGTCCTTGAAGGCGACAATCTCATCTGCATACTGACTAGCCATGTTGATATCGTGGAGGACGATGATAATGGTCTTGCCGAGTTCTTCCACCAGTCGCTTGAGAATCTGCATCATACTGACACTTTGCTTGATATCGAGATTGTTGAGTGGTTCGTCTAGCAAGATAAAGTCTGTATCCTGGGCCAGTACCATAGCGATAAAGACCCGTTGGAGCTGGCCTCCAGACAGGCTATCGATGTAGCGGTCTTTTAAGTTGGTCAGTTCCAGATAGTCCAGAGTTTCTCGGATTTTTTCCCAATCTTCTGGTCTCAGTCGACCTCGGCTGTAAGGAAAACGTCCAAAACTGACCAGTTCTTCCACCGTCAATTTGGCTTGGTAATTGATTTTCTGCTTTAGGATAGTCAGTTCTTGAGCCAGTTCTTGCGAATTCCAACTCTCGATTTCACGGCCTTTGATACTGAGAATTCCCTGATCTTTCTTGGTCAGTCTGCTCATGATGGAGAGGAGAGTCGATTTTCCAGCACCATTTGGACCAATGAAGGCTGTCAGTTTCTGAGGACTGACTTCAAGCGAAATGCCTTGCAAAATATCCTGTTTTTGAATGGATTTGTCAATGTTTTTCAGTTTCACTGACGCGCCCTCCTATAAAGTAAGATAAAGAATAAGAAGCCACCCACACTCTCGATGATCATACTGATGCGAATTTCCAGAGCAAAAACTCGTTCAATCAGGGCCTGCCCCAAGGTCAAACTGATAAATCCGACCAGAATGGCCACGATAAAGAGCAACTTGTGCCGATAGTCTTTGACGATTAGGTAGGTGAGGTTGGCTAGCATAAAACCGAAGAAGGCCATAGGCCCTACCAAGGCAGTAGCTGTTGAGGTCAAAAGAACGATGCACCAGAGGAGCTCTCTCTGTTCTTTTTCAACATCGAGTCCTAGTATCTGAGCCGTTTCTCTTTGCAGGTGCAAGACATCCAGAATGACGGCTTTTTGAAAGAAAAAGATTGTCAAAGCAAGGATAATCAGAGAACCGATGGCTAAGATGGAAGTGTTGAGATGTTGAAATGAGGCAAAGAGACTGTTCTGCAGTTTATCGTATTCGTTTGGATCCATCAGAACCTGAAGGAAAGTGCTGATATTTCTAAAGAGACTTCCGAGGGCTAGACAGATTAGTAGGATGAAGACCAGATCTTGCTTCATCAGCGTCTTCAAGTAGCCTTGTAAGGCAAGAAAGAAGAGGGATTGAAGCAGAAGCAAGACTAGAAATTCTAAGATAGGAGACTTTTCAAGCTGTAGAAATTTGCTCTCAAAAACCAGTAGTAGGGTTTGTAGTAGGACGTAGAAGGATTCGATTCCCAAAATACTTGGCGTCAGGAAACGATTTTCCGTCAGGGTTTGAAAACTAATGGTCGAAATCCCAGTCGCGATAGCTACCAAGAGATAAACGATGATTTTTTGGGAACGCAACTTCCAGGCAAAGGCAGACAGGTGGGTGATGGGCCAAAAGTAGAGAAGGCAAGCTCCGATGGCCAGAATAATGAGAAGCCAGAAGAGCTTGGTATGTTTTTTTTTAAACTACATCTTTTCGCCCCCCTCTCCATAGAAGTAGGATAAAGCCGATGCTACCGATGATTCCTAGCAAGAGACTGACAGACAGCTCATAGGGCCTAATTAGAACTCGGGATAGGATATCGCAGGTCAGAACTAGATTAGCACCGACCAGAGCGACCATGAGTTTGGTCTGACTTAGATTATCTCCATAACGTTTGCGAACAAGATTGGGAACAATAACTCCGAGGAAAGGTAAGCCACCCACGGTAATCATGGTGACACTAGTCGTTAGGGCCACCAGAAAGAGAGCCAGTTTTTCAAGTAGGGAGTAAGAAATCCCCAAACTCTCGCTGGTTTCTTTCCCTAGATTCATGATAGTGAAGGTTTGGGATAATTTCCAAACGGCTATCAGGATGATGAGGCCTAAGAAGAGCCACTCATACTGATGGGTCTGAATCATGGAGAAGGAACCCTGGGTCCAAGCTGTCATACTCTGAACCAGATTGAAACGGTAGGCGATAACTTCTGTGACAGAGCCGATAATCCCGCTATAGATGATCCCAATCAGAGGCAACATCCATCTTTCCTTTACAGTAAAAATGGTCATAAAGGCTAGAAAGAAGAGGGTAAATACGATGGATGAAACAAAAGCAAAGAGCATCTTTTGAGTCAGACTAGCCGACGGAAATACAAAGAGGCTCAAGAGCATTCCCAGTTTGGCAGCTTCAGTGGTTCCAACTATACTCGGTGCAGCAAACTGATTTTGAGTGATGGTCTGCATGAGAAGGCCTGCCATACTCATACTAGAGGCAGTCAGGAGAATGCTGATGGTTCTTGGGAGACGGGACTCTTGAAAGAGGAGCCAAGTTTCATGATCTAGAGCAAAGAGTTTTCCCCATGAAAAATCACTGGTCCCAATGCTAATAGAGAGAAAGACTAGGAGTAGAAGTAAGCCAATTAAATAATGAGAAAGTTTCATACCCCATCCTTTTATGTAGATTTGGTATCGAAAGATACCTGCGGATATTACTGTAACATGATTTTTTTAATCTGTCAATAAATTTTCTGACAATTTAATGTAAAAAGAAAGAAAAATTCCTGAAAGAACATCTGTCTCTCTTTTTATAGGAAAACTGAGTAAAAAACTATCCACCTTCCCGCTATCCTTCTCCTATAAAAAGTGGTAAAATGGATGAAAGAAAGAAGGAACTGAAATGACAACATTATTTTCAAAAATCAAAGAAGTAACAGAACTTGCTGCGATCTCAGGTCATGAAGCACCTGTCCGTGCCTATCTTCGTGAAAAGTTGACCCCGCACGTGGATGAAGTGGTGACAGATGGCTTGGGTGGTATTTTCGGGATTAAACATTCAGAAGCTGCAGATGCACCGCGCGTATTGGTCGCTTCTCACATGGACGAAGTTGGTTTTATGGTTAGTGAGATTAAGCCAGACGGTACCTTCCGTGTCGTAGAAATCGGTGGTTGGAATCCTATGGTGGTTAGTAGCCAACGTTTTAAACTCTTTACTAGCGATGGTCGTGAAATTCCAGTGATTTCAGGTTCAGTCCCTCCACATTTGACTCGCGGAAAGGGTGGACCAACCATGCCAGCTATTGCAGATATCGTCTTTGATGGTGGTTTTGCGGATAAGGCTGAGGCAGAAAGTTTTGGCATCCGTCCTGGTGACACCATTGTCCCAGATAGTTCTGCAATCTTGACAGCCAATGAAAAAAATATCATCTCAAAAGCTTGGGACAACCGCTACGGTGTTCTCATGGTAAGTGAGCTTGCAGAAGCTCTGTCAGGTCAAAAACTCGGCAATGAACTCTATTTGGGTTCTAACGTCCAAGAAGAAGTTGGTCTTCGTGGTGCTCATACATCTACAACTAAATTTGATCCAGAAGTTTTCCTAGCAGTTGACTGTTCACCTGCTGGTGATGTTTATGGCGGTCAAGGCAAGATTGGGGATGGAACCTTGATTCGTTTCTACGATCCAGGTCACTTGCTCCTCCCAGGTATGAAGGATTTCCTTTTGACAACGGCTGAAGAAGCTGGTATCAAGTACCAATACTACTGTGGTAAAGGCGGAACAGACGCTGGCGCAGCCCATCTGAAAAATGGTGGTGTCCCATCTACAACTATCGGTGTCTGCGCTCGTTATATCCACTCTCACCAAACCCTCTACGCTATGGATGACTTCCTAGAAGCTCAAGCTTTCTTACAAGCTTTGGTGAAGAAATTGGATCGTTCAACAGTTGATTTGATTCAGAATTATTAAACCATAAGGGAGGTGGTTGGGATGGTAGAACCAAACCTAGAAAGTCTTATAAAAGATCTTTACAATCATGCTCGACATGATTTGAGTGAAGATTTAGTTGCTGCTCTCCTAGAGACTGCTAAAAAACTGCCTGCTACAAATGAGCAATTGCTGGCAGTCCGTCTCTCAGGACTGGTCAATCATGAATTGCTCCTAAATCCCAAACATCCAGCACCTGAGTTGCTCAACTTAGCTCGCTTTATTAAGAGAGAAGAAAACAAGTACAGAGGAACCGCAGCTTCTGCAATTATGTATGGGGAGCTCTTTAAAATGCTTTGATTCCATTGTGAATCAAAGCATTTTTCTATATGGTGGAAAAGCAACTATTGCTAAGGAGAAGAAAAAAGCCATCCCATTTAGGATAGCTTCTTTTGGTTATCAGATTTGTTCAGCGATGACCTTTTCAGCTAGATTCATAGCGTGGTCTGATACACGAGTGTAGTGGGAAATGATGTCGATAAAATTGACCCCAGCTTGTGTTGAACATTCGCCCTTGTTGAGGCGCTTGATGTGGGTCTTTCTGAGAACACGTTCCATATTGTTGATTTCTTTATGGCGTTCAATCAGACTTTGAGCTTTTTCAATATCGTTGTTTTCCACACTATCAAGGGCATCCTTGATAAAGCCAGTGGTTTTTTGATAAATGTCAGCTAATTCTTCCAAAGCAGCTTCAGAGAACTCAACATTTTTACGTTGAAGGTAATCAGTCAGATTGATTAGCGCTTCTGCGTGGTCCCCAATCCTTTCCAAATCACGGGATGAATCAAGGATGTTGGTCAGCACTTCACTTTCTTTCTGGCTAAGAGCTTCGCTTGAAAGAGTAATAAGATAGCGAGTTAATTTTTCATCAATGGTATTGATGGCTTCTTCTGTCTTGTGTCCTTTTTCAGCAACCTTTTCATTGAGGTCAATAATGTAGTTGTATGAAAGGTCAAAGGCTTTAGAAGCATAATTTCCCAAGTGAAGGAGTTCTTTTTTCGCATTTCCGAGAGCGATTGATGGAGCTTGCTTAATCAAGTGTTCATCAAGATAAAGTGGCTCGTACTTGACAACTTCATCTTCACCAGGGATGAGCTTGGTTACAAAGTAAGCCAAGGCTCCGATGAATGGAAATTGTACAATGGTGTTACTTACGTTAAAGGCACCGTGCGAGAAGGCGATGGTCATCTCAGGTGAGAGGTGAAGGAGTGCTTGGAAGTACTCAATCATAGACGTAAATGGACCTAATAAGATTAAGCAAAGAATAGTCCCTAAAACGTTAAATGTAACGTGGGTTGCAGCAACGCGTTTCGCAGAGACATTGGCTCCAGCTGCCGCGATGATAACGGTTAGGGTTGTCCCGATATTATCCCCGAAGAGAACTGGTAGCGAACCTTTAAGGTCAAGGAAGCCACCTGCATAGAGCCCTTGCAAAATCCCGATTGTAGCAGAAGAGGCCTGGATGAGGACGGTAATCACCGCACCAGCAAAAACTCCCAACACAGGATTTTGTCCCAAGGTTACCATATATTCCTTGAATTGTGGTAAATCTTTAAGCGGACTCATACCGGCACTGATGAGGTTGAGGGCATAGAAGATTCCCCCTACACCAAACAGGATGCGCCCGATATTGTTTGCTGTTCTGTTTTTTGTAAAGAAGAGGAACATGGTTCCAAGGAAAATCAGGGGTAAAGCATACTCACCAAGCTTGAAACCGATGATAAAGGAAGTAACAGTGGTTCCGATATTGGCTCCCATGATAATTCCGATAGCCTGTCTAAGGGTTAGAAGACTAGCACTGACCAGTCCAACCGTGATAACTGTAACCCCTGTACTTGACTGAATCAGGGCAGTCACGACAATTCCGACTAGAACACCTAAAAAGGGATTACTAGTGTACTTGTCAATGTAAAAACGAAGGCGATCTCCAGCAGCTTGTTGCAAACCGTCTCCCATGGTCTTGATACTATATAAGAATAGTCCCAGACCACCTAAAAAGTGAAATAAAATTTCCTGCCAATTAATGGACATTTCTTTTTCCTCCGAAAAATAATAACGGAATTTCTCCTATTCTATTTTAAAGGATAAAAGTAAATCTAACAAGTATTAAGCTAAGATTTTAGAAAGAAAATTCGTGAGAATGGTCCTTAATTATATTAATTTTACCAATTTCTAACCTAGATATAGGCATTTCCTTTTATATATTGACATTTAAAAGAAATATCTTAAAATGAGGGAGGAATTATCTTGGTCCCTGTGATTGGGATAAAAATTTTATAAAGAAAGTTAAGCGCTTTCTTTTATGCAACAAAATCAATCTTTTAGGAGGAGAAAATGAAGAATCCATTTTTTGAAAGACGTTGTCGTTATAGTATTCGTAAGTTATCAGTAGGAGCCTGCTCGCTGATGATTGGTGCTGTTTTATTTGCTGGTCCAGCCTTGGCTGAAGAAACTGCAGTTCCTGAAAATAGCGGAGCCAATACAGAGCTTGTTTCAGGAGAGAGTGGGCATCCAACTAGTGAAGCCGACAAGCAGAATGAAGGGGAACGTACTGAAGAAAACAAGCTAGAAAAGGCAGAAGGAGTAGAGACAGCATCTAAAACTGCTTCGCCAGCAAGCAATGAAGTTGCAAATACTGAAAAAGCAGAGCCAGCTAGCCTAGCTAAACCAGAGGAAAAAGCAAGTGAGGTGGTTGCAGAAACACCATCTGCCACATCAAAACCAAAGTCTGACAAGGAAACGGAAGCAAAGCCTGAAGCAACTAGCCAAGGGGATGAGTCTAAGCCAGCAGCAGAAGCTAATAAGACTGAAAAAGAAGTCCAGCCAGATGTCCCTAAAAATACAGAAAAAACATTAAAACCAAAGGAAATCAAATTTAATTCTTGGGAAGATTTGTTGAAATGGGAACCAGGAGCTCGTGAAGATGATGCTATTAACCGCGGGTCTGTCGCTCTCGCTTCACGTCGGACAGGTCATTTGGTCAATGAAAAAGCTAGTAAGGAAGCAAAAGTTCAAGCCCTATCCAACACCAATTCTAAAGCAAAAGACCATGCTTCTGTTGGTGGAGAAGAGTTCAAAGCTTATGCTTTTGACTATTGGCAATATCTAGATTCAATGGTCTTCTGGGAAGGTCTTGTACCAACTCCTGATGTTATTGATGCAGGTCACCGTAATGGGGTTCCTGTATATGGTACACTCTTCTTCAACTGGTCTAATAGTATTGCAGATCAAGAAAAATTTGCTGAAGCTTTGAAGCAAGACCCAGATGGTAGCTTCCCAATTGCCCGTAAATTGGTAGATATGGCCAAGTATTATGGCTATGATGGCTATTTCATCAACCAGGAAACAACTGGGGATTTGGTTGAACCTCTTGGAGAAAAGATGCGCCAGTTTATGCTCTATACCAAGGAGTATGCTGCTAAGGTAAACCATCCAATCAAGTATTCTTGGTACGATGCCATGACTTATAACTATGGACGTTACCACCAAGATGGTTTGGGAGAATACAACTACCAATTCATGCAACCAGAAGGAGATAAGGTTCCAGCAGACAACTTCTTTGCTAACTTTAACTGGGATAAGGCTAAGAATGATTACACTATTGCAACTGCCAACTGGATTGGTCGTAATCCTTATGATGTATTTGCAGGATTGGAATTGCAACAGGGTGGTTCCTACAAGACCAAGGTCAAATGGAATGACATTTTAGATGAAAATGGGAAATTGCGCCTTTCTCTTGGTTTGTTCGCCCCAGATACCATTACAAGTTTAGGAAAAACTGGTGAAGATTACCATAAGAATGAAGATATCTTCTTTACAGGTTACCAAGGTGATCCTACTGGTCAAAAACCAGGTGATAAAGATTGGTATGGTATTGCTAACCTAGTTGCGGACCGCACGCCAGCAGTAGGTCATACTTTTACTACTTCCTTTAACACAGGTCATGGTAGAAAATGGTTCGTAGATGGTAAGGTTTCTAAGGATTCTGAGTGGAATTACCGTTCAGTTTCAGGTGTTCTTCCAACATGGCGCTGGTGGCAAAAATCAACTGGTGATAAGTTGAAAGCAAGCTATGATTTTGAAGATGCTTATAATGGTGGAACTTCTCTCAAATTTGCAGGGGATCTTTCAGGTGCGACCAAGCAAGATGTGAATTTGTACTCTACTCGCTTGAAGGTGACAGATACAACCAAATTGCATGTTGCCCATAAAGGAGGAAAAGGTACCAAGGTTTATGTAGAATTTGCAACTAAGAAAGATTATACCTACGGTGATGAAGCTGCCCGTAAAGAATTGACAGTTTCAGATAACTGGACTACCGATGATTTTGATTTGAGTGCCTTGGCAGGCAAAACAATTTACGGTATTAAACTGTATTTTGAAAATGATAAAGATTTAAAAGGTTATCAATTTAACCTGGGGCAATTGACCATCAGCAATCATCAAGATGCTCCTCAGGCTCCGACTACAGTAGCTGTAGCCAAACAAGTCCTAAAAAATGCCCAAGAAGCGGAAGCAGTTGTGCAATTTAAAGGCAACAAGGATGCAGATTTCTATGAAGTTTATGAAAAAGATGGAGACAGCTGGAAATTACTAACTGGCTCATCTTCTACAACTATTTATCTACCAAAAGTTAGCCGCTCAGCAAGTGCTCAAGGTACAACTCAAGAACTGAAGGTTGTAGCAGTTGGTAAAAATGGGGTTCGTTCAGAAGCTGCAACTACAACCTTTGATTGGGGCATGACTGTAAAAGATACCAGCCTACCAAAACCACTAGCTGAAAATATCGTTCCAGGTGCAACAGTTATTGATAGTACTTTCCCTAAGACTGAAGGTGGAGAAGGTATTGAAGGTATGTTGAATGGTACCATTACCAGTCTGTCTGACAAGTGGTCTTCTGGGCAGTTAAGTGGTAGTGTGGATATTCGTTTGACCCAGCCACGTACAGTTGTTAGATGGGTGATGGACCATGCTGGAGCTGGTGGAGAATCTGTAAACGACGGTTTGATGAACACCAAAGACTTTGACCTCTATTATAAAGATGCGGATGGTCAATGGAAGTTGGCTAAGGAAGTTCGTGGCAATAAAGCCCATGTTACAGATATTACCCTTGATAAACCAATCACAGCTCAAGATTGGCGCTTGAATGTTGTCACTTCTGACAATGGAACTCCATGGAAGGCTATTCGTATCTATAACTGGAAAATGTATGAAAAGCTTGATACTGAGAGTGTCAATATTCCGATGGCCAAGGCTGCAGCCCGTTCTCTAGGCAATAACAAGGTACAAGTTGGCTTTGCGGATGTACCAGCTGGAGCAACCATTACCGTTTATGATAATCCAAATTCTCAAACTCCGCTTGCAACCTTGAAGAGCGAAGTTGGAGGAGACCTAGCAAGTTCACCATTGGATTTGACAAATCAATCTGGTCTTCTTTACTATCGTACCCAGTTGCCAGGCAAGGAAATTAGTAATATTCTAGCAGTTTCCGTTCCAAAAGATGACAGAAAAATCAAGTCAGTCAGCCTAGAAACAGGACCTAAGAAAACAAGTTATGCTGAAGGAGAAGATTTGGATCTTAGAGGTGGTGTTCTTCGAGTTCAGTATGAAGGAGGAGCTGAGGACGAACTCATTCGCCTAACTCACGCAGGTGTGTCAGTATCAGGTTTTGATACGCATTATAAGGGAGAACAAAATCTTACTTTACAATATTTGGGGCAACCGGTACATGCTAATTTATCAGTGACTGTCACTAGCCAGGATGAAGCAAGTCCGAAAACTATTTTGGGAATTGAAGTAAGTCAGGAACCGAAAAAAGATTACCTAGTTGGTGATAGCTTAGACTTGTCTGAAGGACGCTTTGCAGTGGCTTATAGCAATGACACCATGGAAGAACATTCCTTTACTGATGAGGGAGTTGAAATTTCTGGTTACGATGCTCAAAAGACTGGTCGTCAAACCTTGAAGCTTCGTTACCAAGGTCATGAAGTTAACTTTGATGTTTTGGTATCTCCAAAAGCAGCACTAAACGATGAGTACCTCAAACAAGAAATTACTGCTGTCCAAGGTCGTCAGTCAACGGTTGTTTACACCTTCTCTAGTGAGGACAAACAAGCGACGCTACTAGAGAAACTTAATGGAGCGAAAGCTGTTGCAGAAAATCATGGTGCCAGTCAGGAAGATGTTAATCAGGCTTTGAATGAATTGAAACAAGCAGGCGCAAACTTGGATGGTAATCAGCGTTATGAGGCTGCTAGGAAAGAATTAGAAAGTTTACTCGAATCCATCCGCGAAAAATATCCTAAATCAGAACTAATTGCGCAAGCAGAGGCTTTGTTGGTCTCACAAGCACCAACTCCACAAGCTTTTGCGGACATGAAAGAACAGCTGAATAAGAAACTAGCTCCTGCAGCAGAAAGCCATCACGTTGGTAGCCAGGATCCAAATGAAGTAGCCCCAACAGTTGAAGCCCTCTCTGGACTAGTTGTGGAAACTGAAACAATAGCCTTCGAACGTCAAGAGCGCCCAAATGCAAGCCTTCTTAAAGGTCAACATCAACTAGTTCAAGAGGGAGTTGAGGGACAAATTCGTCACTTGATTGAAGTAGATAGCCAAGGGAAACGCACTCTTCGTTTAACAGAGGTAGTTAAAGAAGCTGTTCCAGAAATTACTGAGATTGGAACAAAAGTTCTTTCAAGTAAGGAACCAACTGAAGGTGTCAAGAATTTGGTTGTGAATACTCCGAAATTAGAAGTTGAAGAGACAAGTATTGCCTTCGAACACCAAGAACTTCTAACTGCAGGTCTTCTCAAAGGTCAGCGTCAACTTGTCCAAGCAGGAGTTGAGGGACAAATCCGTCGCTTGATTGAAGTAGATAGTCAAGGCAATCGTACGCTTCGCGCTACAGAAGTTTTGAAAGAAGCGAGTCCTGAAATCGTGGAAGTAGGTACTGGTCTCATCCCTGCAAATCCTGCACCACAAAACACAGACCTTCCAAAACCTTCTAATCAACCAGTGTCTGACCAACAAAAGGCTCCTAAATTGGAAGTTCAAGAGGAAAAGATTGCATTTGACCGTCAAGAACATGAAAATGCTGAGTTGCTAGTTGGGGAACAACGAGTCATCATACAGGGACGAGATGGTCTGTTAAGACATGTCTTTGAAGTTGATGAAAACGGTCAGCGTCGTCTTCGTTCAACAGAGGTCATCCAAGAGGCGATTCCAGAAATTGTTGAAATTGGAACAAAAGTAAAAACTGAACCAGCAGTAGCGCCTACACAAGAAAAACCAGCCCAAAATACAGCAGTTAAATCAGAAGAAGCAAGCGCCCAATTACCAAATACAGGGACTGTTGATACAAACGAAGTCCTAATAGCAGGATTAGCCAGCCTTGGTCTCGCTAGTTTAGCCTTGACATTGAAACAGAAAAAAGAAGAGGAAGATTAAATATCGAAAAATCTTGTGAAATCTTTCCTTATATTTCCAAAGTGTGATATAATAGTTTCGAATAAAATAAATAAAGGGGTTTTTGTAACATGGCAAAACTTACTGTTAAAGACGTTGACTTGAAAGGTAAAAAAGTCCTCGTTCGTGTGGATTTCAACGTACCATTGAAAGATGGCGTAATCACTAATGACAACCGTATCACAGCAGCTCTTCCAACTATTAAGTACATCATCGAACAAGGTGGACGTGCAATTCTTTTCTCTCACCTTGGACGTGTGAAAGAAGAAGCTGATAAAGCTGGTAAATCACTTGCTCCTGTAGCTGCTGACTTGGCTGCTAAATTGGGTCAAGACGTTGTTTTCCCTGGTGTCACTCGTGGTGCTGAATTGGAAGCAGCAATCAACGCTCTTGAAGATGGACAAGTTCTTTTGGTTGAAAACACTCGTTACGAAGATGTTGACGGCAAAAAAGAATCTAAAAACGATCCTGAACTTGGTAAATACTGGGCATCACTTGGAGATGGTATCTTCGTAAACGATGCATTCGGTACAGCTCACCGTGCACACGCATCTAACGTTGGTATCTCAGCAAACGTTGAAAAAGCAGTTGCTGGTTTCCTTCTTGAAAACGAAATTGCCTACATCCAAGAAGCAGTTGAAACTCCAGAACGTCCATTTGTAGCTATCCTTGGTGGTTCAAAAGTTTCAGACAAGATCGGTGTTATCGAAAACTTGCTTGAAAAAGCTGATAAAGTCCTTATCGGTGGTGGTATGACTTACACATTCTACAAAGCACAAGGTATCGAAATCGGTAACTCACTTGTAGAAGAAGACAAATTGGATGTTGCGAAAGCTCTTCTTGAAAAAGCAAACGGTAAATTGATCTTGCCAGTTGACTCAAAAGAAGCAAACGCATTTGCTGGCTACACTGAAGTGCGTGACACTGAAGGTGAAGCAGTTTCTGAAGGCTTCCTTGGTCTTGACATCGGTCCAAAATCTATCGCTAAATTTGACGAAGCTTTGACTGGTGCTAAAACAGTTGTATGGAACGGACCTATGGGTGTATTTGAAAACCCAGACTTCCAAGCTGGTACAATCGGTGTGATGGACGCTATCGTGAAACAACCAGGTGTTAAATCAATCATCGGTGGTGGTGACTCAGCTGCCGCAGCGATCAACCTTGGACGTGCAGACAAGTTCTCATGGATCTCTACTGGTGGTGGAGCATCAATGGAACTTCTTGAAGGTAAAGTTCTTCCAGGTCTTGCAGCCTTGACAGAAAAATAAGATTTCATAAATGAATCAAAGAAGAGAGGGATGAAAGTTCCTCTTTTCTTTTGCTTGAAATAAAAACGCTTCCTCTCAACTATTACTCATAAAAATCACCGATTTATGATAAAATGGAAATAGAAAGTTGAGATTATGAGTTATTTTAAAAAATATAAATTCGATAAATCCCAGTTCAAACTTGGTATGCGAACTTTTAAAACAGGTATTGCTGTTTTTCTAGTTCTCTTAATTTTTGGCTTTTTTGGCTGGAAAGGTCTTCAAATCGGTGCTTTGACAGCCGTTTTTAGCTTGAGGGAGAGTTTTGATAAGAGTGTTCATTTTGGGACTTCGCGCATTCTAGGAAATAGTATCGGTGGCTTCTATGCTCTGGTCTTCTTCCTATTAAATGGCTTTTTCCATGAAGCTTTTTGGGTAACTTTAGTAGTTGTTCCAATCTGCACCATGTTAACCATTATGACAAATGTGGCCATGAATAACAAAGCGGGCGTTATTGGCGGTGTAGCGGCCATGTTAATCATTACCCTATCGATTCCGAGCGGAGAGACAATTTTGTACGTATTTTCTCGTGTATCGGAAACTTTCATGGGAGTTTTTGTTGCAATTCTCGTAAATTACGATATTGATCGCATTCGGCTCTTTTTAGAGAAAAAAGAAAAATAATGTTACATTTTATAACATTATCAATTGACGTTTGTCTTTTTTTAGACTATAATAGACAGAAAGAAGGAAATTGTAAATGAAGGAAAAAGAATTTCGCCGAAACATGGCTGTTTTTCCTATTGGCAGTGTTATGAAGTTGACAGATCTATCGGCACGTCAGATTCGTTATTATGAAGATCAAGAGTTGATTAAACCTGATCGAAATGAAGGGAACCGTCGCATGTATTCCTTGAATGACATGGATCGTCTGCTTGAAATCAAAGATTATATCTCAGAAGGTTATAATATCGCTGCCATTAAGAAAAAATATGCTGAACGTGAAGCGAAGTCCAAGAAAGTGGTGAGTCAGACTGAGGTGCGTCGTGCACTTCACAATGAACTTCTCCAACAGGGACGTTTTGCTTCAGTACGATCACCTTTTGGTCGCGGTTAGGCAACCGCAAGTAGTCATAGATTAAGGAGAAAACTCATGCCAATCACAGCTGCAGATATTCGTCGTGAAGTCAAGGAAAAAAATGTTACCTTTATCCGTCTCATGTTCTCAGATATTTTGGGAACGATGAAAAACGTCGAAATTCCTGCTACAGATGAACAATTAGATAAGGTCTTGTCAAATAAGGCTATGTTTGATGGATCTTCTATTGAAGGTTTTGTACGTATCAATGAGTCAGATATGTACTTGTACCCAGACTTGGATACATGGACAGTCTTCCCGTGGGGAGATGAAAATGGAAGTGTTGCAGGTTTGATCTGTGATGTCTATACAACAGAAGGTGAACCATTTGCAGGTGACCCTCGTGGCAATTTGAAACGTGCTCTTCGTCACATGGAAGAAGTAGGATTCAAATCCTTCAACCTTGGTCCGGAGCCAGAATTCTTCTTGTTTAAACTAGATGAAAATGGGGACCCAACACTTGAAGTAAATGACAAGGGTGGCTACTTTGATTTGGCGCCTACTGACCTTGCGGACAATACACGTCGTGAGATTGTCAATGTCTTGACTAAAATGGGATTTGAAGTAGAAGCGAGTCACCACGAGGTTGCGGTTGGACAACACGAGATTGATTTTAAATACGATGAAGTTCTCCGTGCTTGTGATAAGATTCAAATCTTTAAGCTTGTTGTCAAAACTATTGCTCGCAAACATGGGCTTTATGCAACCTTTATGGCCAAACCAAAATTTGGTATTGCTGGGTCAGGTATGCACTGTAATATGTCCCTGTTTGATGCAGAAGGAAACAATGCCTTCTTTGATCCAAATGATCCAAAAGGAATGCAGTTGTCAGAAACGGCCTATCATTTCCTTGGCGGTTTGATTAAGCATGCTTACAACTATACTGCCATCATGAACCCAACCGTTAACTCATACAAACGTTTGGTTCCAGGTTATGAAGCGCCTGTTTACATTGCTTGGGCTGGTCGTAACCGTTCGCCACTTGTGCGCGTGCCTGCTTCACGTGGTATGGGAACTCGTCTTGAGTTGCGTTCAGTGGATCCGATGGCAAACCCATACATCGCTATGGCGGTTCTTTTGGAAGTTGGTTTGCATGGTATTGAAAACAAAATCGAAGCACCAGCTCCTATCGAAGAAAATATCTACATTATGACAGCAGAAGAGCGTAAGGAAGCTGGCATTACAGACCTTCCATCAACCCTTCACAACGCTTTGAAGGCTTTGACTGAAGATGAAGTTGTCAGAGCGGCTCTTGGAGAACATATCTATACTAGTTTCCTTGAAGCCAAACGAATCGAATGGGCAAGTTATGCAACCTTCGTTTCACAATGGGAAATTGATAACTATTTAGATTTATATTAATGGTACAGAAAGGTTGTCCGTTTGGGCAACCTTTTTATGTTGTTCTAAAGACTGGAGTACTTACATTTAGTCTTTTGTAGATTACTAATATTCTTCGAAAATCTCTTCAAACCACGTCAGCGTTATCTGCAACCTCAAAGCTATACTTTGAGCAGCTTGCGGCTAGCTTCCTAGTTTGCTCTTTGATTTTCATTGAGCATAAGTTTATTATAGTAGATTGGAAGATAATAAATTGAGTCTAGGATTGTCCAAAATAATTCCTAACAATGTTTTAGAAGTCGTCTTATACTATTCTAACTTGAATATGATATAGTGTTTTCATATTGATTTTTTCGACATTTCTTTAATAAAGATAATCGGTATTTTTATAAAAATCATACTACTAATATTTTATAGTTCAGTTCTAATTATTAAATATACAAAATCATACATAGAGGATAGTCCCACCGCTTATATATATATATATATATATATAAGCGGTGGGACTTGTTTTATACATACAGAAATCAATAGTTTAAAGATTTTTTGTCATGTATTAATCGCTCTTTTTTCAAAGAAAATTTTACTATTCTAGGAACTGCTTTGTTATAAAAATACTATATAGTTGTTAATTATTTATTATAGATATCTATTTACTATATCAATCCATTGTGATAAACTATATGTAGTTATGTCATTTTAAAAGTAGAAAGGAAAAATTTATGTTTGGACATAAGAAGAATAGGAATGGTGAAAAAGTTTTTCGCTATTCCATTAGAAAGTACCATTTTGGTGCTGCTAGTGTAGCTGTAGCTGCACTCTTGTTTTTTGCAAATGGAGTAGCTAGGGCGGATAGCCTATCGGTATCTCCTGATACAGCAGCGACTGAGAAGACGCTCAGTGATCATGGTAGGGATAAGGCGAAGGAAGAACCCTTGCCAGATAGTAAAGAGCTTGCTGAAAGGAATTTGGAAGAAAAAACTTCAAAAGTTGCTGATAAATCAGCCCTTCTTCAAGTGATGGATGAGCTGAAAGATAGTGCAGTTAAGGTAAAAGAAAGTAAACTTGCTCCATTGTCTAATCAGCTTCTTCAACTTGCGGATGAAAGCAAACGTTTGCTTTCTGATAAGAATGCTAAAGCAGAGGACATTGATCAGCATATTCTGAAGATTAGAAAGTTGATCGAGACACTAAAAGATCAAGAAGGCAGTGCTAGTCAACCTGAGGGGAAAGAAGAGAGCAAGACAGCTTCTCCTGAATCGGTAGAAGAGCCTGCTAATCATGCTGAAAGCACTAAAGCTCAGGATTCTTTGCTAGAAGATAAGAGCAAGGATGAAAATGCTACTGAAGTTCATAAAGAAGAAGTTTCTCAAGATAGTTCAAATCTTACTATCACAGCTCAAGATAGAAGCTTAAGTAAGGTAGATAAGGAAGCTAATAGTCTGGAATTGCCAAAAGAGGACAATAAACTTTTGCCGATAGATACGAAAAGTAATCTTGTAGATGAGGCGACAGAGGATGTTCTTGATAAGAAGAAAAAAGGTTATTCTGGGTTTAGAATAGCTCATTATGCAGCTCGATCAATTGATCGTTCTGTAGCTGGAAATCTCGACTCAGGTACTATCAGTGGTGATGGAGTTAAACAGTTTGAAAATCTTCATTATGACATTGATGGTGATCGTACTATTTGGAGAGTGGCTGTCCGTCCGGCTCATAAGAATCATGCTTGGGCTGGTATTGCAGTTACATCAGATGATACTATTGAAAATATTCGTGTAGTAGAAAGAGGTGGAGCTGGTGGTAGTGTACTAGAAGAGAGAGAAATTTCCAGAGGACGCCCTGCTAGTACGCCTTTCTCTAATTATAAGATGTTTATTGGTCACTACAGACTTATTGGTGGAGCTGTGCCAGATAGAATAGTCTATGAAGTAACTACTAGAGGAACACATCACAATCTTTTTGCTCGCTTTGCGACCGCTATTGTACAGAATACTCTTGAAAATTCTGGCTTAAGTGGTAAGGCGGCGATTACAAGTCGAAATTCAGACTTCCCTGCTGTAGGTATCCATGTCAATGCAGTAGGCGCTCCTACTGTTAACCACAACTATACTCGAACCAACGACACTGTACGTATGCAGACTGTACCGTCAACAGATAATCAATTATCAGGGACTGGGAAACCAGGAGCGACTATTTCTGTTAAGAAAAATGGAAATACTTTTAAGAAGACAAAAGTTGATGGAAGTGGTCATTGGGTTGTTTCACTAGATGCTGGTTTAAATAGTAATCTATCAGATACTGGAGAACAACTTGTACCGAAAGATAAGATAACAGTAACTCAAAGTGTTGATGGCAAAGAGAGTGAAGCAACGAATGTGGATGTTTCATTAGGACGTTCATGGATTGATCATTCACCGGGACATCCTGTAGGTGAGGTTACATCTAATCAACGTAATATTAAATTATTTGTACCACATGATGCAGGGATGGCGTATTTGAAGTATAGAGATACGAATAATCAAGAGCATCAAGTTGCAATTAGACGTACTACGATTAATCAACAATGGCAATCTCTTCAAAGTAATCTAGCAACTGTTACTTCAGTAGATAATACAAGTAATAAGTTCTATTCTATCATCAATTTACGATTGAATAGTGATATGAAAGTAGGATCTCAAACGTCTGTTATTTCAAATATGAAAGAAGGCGGTTACGGAAGTCTTGAGGGATGGAAACCTGTCAATGTAGTAGAGGCTCCATTAACATCTGGTGCTCACATCGAGAGTGACTTAACAGGTAAAGCAAGTATACCTGCAGACGTCAGAGTAAAAGCACCAGTAGGTTCAACAGTAAAACTTTACGATAATAATGATGTGCTAATAGGAGAAGCTCAGGCTGGAAATGATGGATATGCAACGGTACATCCTCGAAATAGTTTGCCTGAAGGGCAAGTTAGAGCGACTTCAACTCCAGCTGGAGGGAAAGAATCAGCCAAAAGTGACCCTGTGAATGTTACAAGATCTCAAATAGGTCATGGAGGATCGGATCAAATTTCTTCCGAAGGTAAAGCAAAAGGTTATATCGGAGTTGATAAGCAATGGATTACAGCATATCGTGGAGATCATGTCGAAGTTAATGTTTCTTCTTATGCAAAATATCTAGAAACATTTTTACCAAATCCAAATACTAGAGGCCATGTCAGAGGACTAGAAGAATCAGGTGGTTTCTTAGTAACAGCTGTATCTACAGAAGAGACTAGACGTAATGGTAAAACTAGTGGAACGATTGCAATGGATCAGCCTTTAGGAGAAACGATTCTTAATTATTATATTGTAACTAAAACAACAACAGCTAAGTATGGACGCCATAATGCTGGTTCAAGTGCAAATGTTAGTACAACCATTAACGTTCTTGAAGTAGCGAAAAAATATGATATTTCTATTGATAAAAAGATTACTGTAGACAATCCAAACGCTGTAAGTGGTCCAGAAAAAGAGAAAATCATTGCAGCGATTAAAGAGAAGAACAATAGAACATATACAGATGCAGCATACAGAGCATTATTAGATCAGGCAACTTATTCAGTAGATGAAAAAGGGAATGTTACCATCACTTATCCTGATAAATCAGTAGATAAAGTAGCTTCGGCATACACTATTCAAAAACGCCCAGTAATAGAAACATCCTTAATCGATAAGGCAGATACACAAACACCGACTACTGTATCGGCAGATCCAGGTTCTAAAGTAAAACTTTACGATCACTCAGGCCATGAATTGGGAGAAGGTACGGCAAATGAAAGTGGTCGAGTTACTATTAATCCTACAAGACCGATTCCAAATGGAAATGTAACAGCAAAAGCAACTGATAATCGTGATCACACAACAGATGCAAGTGCTCCAAAACAAGCGACAGTACCTGCACCGCAAGCTTTGACTATTCAGCAACCTCATCATGGTTCAACAAGCGTAACTATTATTCCGCAAGGCAGAACAGATATTATCACTGCAGTTATTCAAGGGAAAAAAGTTAAAATTGAAAAAGAAGGTTCTGGACGTTATAAGACGTTAGAAAATGCGGCGAATGTACGAATTTCACCAAATTCAAATGGAAGTGTAACCTTTGAATTGCCTTCAGGTACAAGATTTGAAACCCTAGATAGAATCCAAGCTATTGCAGAAAATAAAGATATTACGGTAGCTTCAGGAATAAGATCATCTCAAGAGGCTAATCAATATGTATTAGCAAATAAAGGAGAGAAAGTACCTGTAAAAGATATTAATCATTTAACTCCAACAGATAAAGAAAGAGTTAAAACAGCCTATGAAAAAGCCAATCCTGGTATCAATAAGTCAGAAGTAACTGTTGAAAATAACGGGAATATTACCTACAATCACCAAGGTAGAGGATCTGTTCAAAAAGGTAATGTAAAAACACCTGATAATGTTGTTTTAGATAATGTAGCTCCAGGTAAGCCAACGATTCCAACTAACTTGACGGATAAAGCTGGAACTAGAACTCAAATTGAAGTAGATACAGAACCAGGTGCATCTGTTGTTTTATATGATCATGGAAATCAAGAACTAGGACGCGGTGTAGCTAACGCAAGTGGTAAAGCGCTTATCGATCCGACTAAGGAAATTCCGAAAGGTAATGTTACAGCTAAAGCAACAGATGAAGCAGGAAATATCTCACATCCAAGTGATGCTAAGGTTGCTACTTTCCAAGATTTCACGCCAAAAGTTCCTGCTAAGACACCTGTTACAAAAGTAACTTCTTTAACACCGAGTGAAGTTAATCAGGTTAAGAAAAAAGTTTCAGATGCTAATCCTGGTAAAGAAGTACAGGTATCGACTAATGGTACTGCCACTGTAACTGATCCTAAATCAAGAATATCTCATGAAATATCTGGAGACAAGCTGGTTGAATCAAATGATAAGATTAGACCAATAGTTGAAATTCCTTATGATAATCCAGCTAGACAAGAGATCTATGTTTACTCTGGGGAAAATAACGATATTACACTGAAAGCTTGGGATAATTCTGGTAAGATTTCTAAATTGCATCTAGCGTTTGCTGCTGATAATAGACAGGGTCTAGGTACAGAAGATTCATACTTGAACGGGAAAACTCGATCAGCACTTTACTTGAAGGCTACTAAAATTCACACTGATACGCCAGCAAGTCAAAATTCTCCAGCTATTCTTAAGGTAACTGGTGAGATTCCTAAGGGTGAGTTTAATGAACAAAGTGGGCAAATTTCACGATACTTATTTGCAGAAGATCCAAGTGGAAATACTAACTATGAGCATGTAGGTCATGCTAATGATGTAGGAGCTCCTGGACGTATTCGATTTGTATGGAAACCTCAAACATTTAAATATGATGCGCAAGCTCCAGGAACACCGTTATTACTAGACAATGCAGATGCGACTCAAATTGAGAATGCTGTAAAACAAGCTAATCCAACCTTTAGCGATAAAATTAAGTCTGTAACAGTTGATGGTAATAATGTGATTGTGACCTATAAAGACGATAGTACAGATAGATTAGATGCATCTAAAGTCTTCAAAGTACGTGATTCTAAGCCAACGTCACCAATGGCAATAGCACCAAAAGATGGAACTGTAACAGTGACACCAACAGGAGATGCAGATAAAGTTACGGTTAACTACACTGATGAGAAAGAACAAAATAAAACTGTAGCAGTAGTCAAAGATCAAAATGGAACATGGTCATCGTCAGATAAGCCAGCAGGTGTAACTGTTGATCCAGGAACAGGAGCGTTGTTAATTCCAGCTGAGGGGGTTAAAGATAGAAGTCAGGTAACAGCAACAGCTACGAAAGGTGATAGTAGACCATCAGATCCAAAAATAGTTACAGCGCAGCCTAAAGATTTCA
>NZ_AJJL01000003.1 GCF_000257905.1 Streptococcus mitis SK579 | reverse complement strand
CCAATGTCATTAAGTTAGTGATCTAACTACTTGAATAGGAGGTGTGATTGAGGTCATCAAGGTGATTTTCTATCGCATCTTCTGTTTTTTTACATGACAAATAAAGTTTTTTTCATCCTATTTTTTGAGATTTATGTTACTCTATAGATGAAATCAACTACCGATTGAGCCTTTATCTTTCTTGGATATTTTCGATTCGGTCGAATAATAGATAACTGTTTTTTGAGGTAGTTTTTCAACTGGAGAGAAGAAAGGGAATCGTTTAAAAATAAACGGCAGGAATAAGCCGCATCTGAGAAACACACTTTGTATCTTTGCTTTTTGTGACTACTGTCGATGGCAACTTGCGAGGTTACCCAACGACAAAAGTTAAAATTTGTAAAACGAGCAAAGATTTCTTGGAGAATCCCTTCCTTCTTTTTTGTATGAAAATTGACCAAGCCAACACTGTATTTCAGGTCACGAAAACTAGTCTCTATGCCCCATCTACTGGCGTAGAGATTTTTTAATTCTTGGACTGAATAGTCTGTATTTGTCACTAAAGTTTCGTATTTTCCTTCTTCCACTTCTAAACGCACCATACGAAAAGGAAGCTCATAGAGTGCTACAGGATCCTGTTTTTGACTTGTTTCTGGAAGAAAATCAAAAGTAGAATTGTGCGGAATAAAATGATAGTCATTGGGAAAATCATGATAAAGTTTTTTAAACTGTTTGGTTTGCTTTCGTGATAATGTTAGAGAAAATGTTTGATCAAAACACTCTGTATTTGGCAAGTTGAAGGAGGAACGCAGGGATTGTTTTCCCTCGCGAATGCGGATGACATAAAGCCAACCTTTTTCTTGAAAATGAGCCATGAGATTGTAACTTTCATAGCCTCTATCCATGATAACAAGAGCTTTCTCGAAAGGGAGAAGCCTTTATCATCTGAATCAGAGCCAAGCGCTCATGTTGCGCATGTTTGTCTTGAATAGAAACATCTCTATACACTCCAGTCGTCAAGTCGTATAGGGCGTTTATGTGTATGAGATTATAGGATTTAACATCCGTTTGGGTTTGGACAGAGGTTTCTGTATCCATGGGATTTCGAGGAATACAGATATCACTCCCATCAGCAACGAATATTGGAAAAGCAGTATTAAGTGGAATAGGTGCTGTAAATTCTTTAAATAGGGCATAGAAAGCCTCAGGTTTTATCTGATAGCGTCTTTGAACAAAGGCTGAATTTGAAACTGTCAGTTTGGCATCTAGTAATTCTTTTGACAAGGATTTCCCTCCCATTCCCAGAATTGTACGAATCATGGTTTCTAGTGATAAACTTCTTTTACGAGTAAAGGCCTGTTCATCTTGTTTGACGAACACAACTTTTTGATCAATGATACTCTGAATACTCTTATCCAAGTGGGCTTTTATCTGTTTTATCATGGGAAATACCTCCTTAATTATAGTTTATCACATAAAAAAGAAACCCAAATACAGAATTGTATTTGAATTTCTTAACTTAATGACATTG
>NZ_AJJL01000002.1 GCF_000257905.1 Streptococcus mitis SK579 | reverse complement strand
ACGGTAAGGCAACGCTGACGTGGTTTGAAGAGATTTTCGAAGAGTATTAACTGAAAAGCGTGACTAGGAATATCATTGAATATGGTTAGCTAAATCTTCCTGAGCTTTTTTATTTGACTCAGCTTTTTCTTTCAGCCATTTTTCATAGAGTTCTTGGTACTGTTTAGCAGTTACTGGCTCTTTTTGCAATTCAACATATTTATAGTTGTCCGCATTTCCCTTATGACCAACGAATGAGAATGGTCCTGTAAACGGTACAGTCTTACGGAAAATTGGGTTAGCTCCGCCACTTTGAACTGGTAGGAAGAGGGCGCTATCTGTCAACCAAGCTTGGGCTTCAGCATATTTTTCATAACGAGCTTGAGTATCTGTGATTTCAGCGTCAGCCTGATCCAAGAGTTTCTTGTAGTCAGAAAGACCAATCTTGTCCTTAATTTCCTTGTCTTTTCCTTCAGACAAGCCCATGTTTTTCAACTGAGAACCTGTCTCTGGATCAAGGATAGCTAGGTAAGTCTTCGGATCTGAGTAGTCTCCACCCCATCCTGAGATGTCAATATCGTAGTCTTTTTGTTCTGCTGTATCTGCAAAGAATGTAGCTTGATCCTTCTCGTCTGGAGAAAGTTGGATAACATCGATGACCACATTCTCCTTACCAAGGGTTTCTTCCACTGTTTGTTTGAAAGAGCCAGCCTGTTGCACATCCAACTTAGCAGTCTGGTCAACTGGCATATCCAAATGAATTGGGAAAGTTACTCCTTGAGCTTGCAGACTTTCTTTGGCCTTAGCAAATTTCTCTTTGGCCTTGTCAGGGTTCAAGAAGGCTTGCTTACCATCGTTTAGGTTGATATTTGCCCAATCTTTACCGTAGTTAACAATTTTTTCATTGACAATATCACCGAAGTTCTTATCGCCAACTTGGACAAAGTTACTTGGTGTAATCGTGTTACGCAAGATACGGTCTGCTCCATCTTCACCATTTGTCTGCGCTGCATAAGCATGACGGTCAAAGGCAAAGTTGATAGCTTGGCGGAAATCTTTATTCTGCATAGCTGCGCGTGAATCTGTCTTTTCCTTATCAGACTGTTTCATAGTCTGCTTGTAGCTTTGACGATTCACATTGAAAAGATAGTAGAAGGTAACTGAATTTTGAGGTGTATATGTGATCTTATCTTCGTTACCCTTCTTAAGCTCAGAAAAGACTGAACTTGTTGGGAAAATACGACCATCTGTATAATTACCATCCAAGAAACCTCTTGCAATGCTGTCTTGGTCAGAACCGTCAAAGAAAGAAAGTTTCACTTTCTCGATTTTAACATTGTCCTTATCCCAGTAATTAGAGTTTTTATCAAGTTCAATCAAGGATTTTGATGTGAATGATTTAAATAAGTAAGGACCATTTGACAAGATACTTGATGGTGTCACACTTCCAAAGTCATCTCCCTTAGACTTCAAGAAAGCTTCGTTTACCGGACTAAGAATACTTGCTGTTGTTTTAGAGTTCCAATAAGTCTCAGGTTGGTTGAGGGTGTATTGTAGTGTGTAATCATCCACCGCCTTAACACCAACAGTTCCAAAATCAGATGATTCCCCTTCAACATAGTCTGCTAACCCTTTGATAGAGTCTTGTACCAAGTACAAGTTTTCAGCCTTTTTATCAGCCGCATACTTGAGACCAGTCACAAAGTCATGAGCTGTTACATCTGCATACTCTTCTCCTTCAGAAGTGTACCATTTAGCTCCCTTACGGATCTTATAAGTGTAAGTCAAACCATCTTTTGATACTGTCCATGACTCAGCCATAGATGGGATGAGATTACCGTACTGGTCATTTTCCAATAAACCATCAATCAAGTTGGTTGTGATGCTAGATGTAGAATCTCGGGTAGAAGTAATATAATCCAAGGTATCTGGGTTATTAACAAAGATATAAGAGTAAGTCTTGTCTGTATTACTTGATTGGGAAGACCCACATGCCGCTAGAGCTAGACCTGCTGTCAAAGCCATAGCTCCAAAAAGCATAACTTTTGATTTCTTCATGATTATTCTCCATTTTTTACAGTATGTGAAATATTATACACCATTTGAGCAAAAATATAAAGTATTTTGAGCTTTTTTACAAAAATAAAAATCAGTAGACTCGAGTTCCTACTGATTTTTGATATGGTTCGTTTGGATTATGCAGCCAAAACTTTGCGTCCTTTACGACGACGAGCTGCCAATACGCGACGACCGTTTTTAGTTGACATACGGTTACGGAATCCGTGTTTGCGCGCACGACGAAGTTTACTTGGTTGATAAGTACGTTTCACGATGAATACCTCCTCATAGATTTTGTATTCGTTTAGCCGGCTATAAAGTGATCAGTTACTAAACATACTTTACTATTCTATCTGATTCTTTCACTTTTGTCAATAGCTCTAGGCAAATGTTTCCAGCTTTTTAACGCTTTTTCTGATGTAAGCCCTATCTGCGATACTGTTTCAAGAAACGAGTCATCTTTTCTTGGATTTGGGCTAACTCATCAACACGAGGAAGGTAAACGATACGGAAGTGGTCTGGTTCCTGCCAGTTAAAGCCTCGACCATGAACCAAGAGAACCTTTTCCTGCTTCAAAAAATCAAGAACAAACTGCTCATCATCATCGATACGGTACATATTTCGGTCGATTTTAGGGAAGATATAGAGTCCGGCCTTGGGTTTAACAGCAGACAAACCTGGGATTTCTTGAATGGCATTGTAGATAAAGTTTCTTTGCTCGTAAATTCGTCCACCAGGAAGGAGCAATTCATCGACTGATTGGTGGCCACCCAAGGAAGTTTGTACGACTTGTTGGGCCAAAACGTTAGAGCAAAGGCGCATATTGGACAACATATTGAGCCCTTCGATATAGCCCTTGACATGAGTCTTAGGTCCAGACAAGACCATCCAACCCACACGGAAACCAGCGATACGGTGCGATTTTGACAAACCGTTCATGCTGACACAGAAGACATCTGGTGCCAAGCTTGCCACAGGCGTATGCACATGTCCATCCATGACCATGCGGTCGTAAATTTCATCCGCAAAGATAATCAAATCGTTTTGACGGGCAATTTCAATGATTTCCAATAGGAGTTCCTTAGGATAAAGGGCTCCAGTTGGGTTGTTTGGATTGATAAGGACGATTGCCTTAGTATTGGAAGTGATTTTTGATTTGATATCGTCAATATCTGGATACCATTCTGCAGCTTCATCACAGATATAGTGAACGGCATTTCCTCCAGCTAGGCTGACAGCCGCTGTCCAGAGAGGATAGTCTGGCATAGGCACCAAGACCTCATCTCCGTTGTCCAAAAGTCCCTGCATAGACATGACAATCAGCTCACTGACACCATTTCCAAGGTAAATATCATCAATATCTACATTTGGGAATTTCTTTAATTGGCAATACTGCATGATAGCCTTACGGGCTGAGAAAATCCCTTTGGAGTCAGAATATCCTTCACTATCACGCGCATTCATAATCAAGTCATGAATGACTTCGTCTGGCGCTGTAAAGCCAAATTCTGCTGGATTTCCGGTATTCAGACGTAAAATCTTTTCTCCGTTCGCTCGCATCCGCATGGCTTCTTCCAAAACAGGACCACGGATATCATAAGCAACATGTTCTAACTTACTAGACTTGTTATATTCTTTCATCTTGTTTCCTCAATTCATCAGGATAGTAACATTATACCACTAGAAAGAGAATGCGACAAGTTTACTGAAATGTGTTACTAGATTCAGATGGAAGAAAAGCCTCACTAAAAGCGAAGTCAAGACAGGGGAGATAGCAGGTGTTTTGCCAAAAAACATCACATACCAAAAGATAAACCTAGAAAAAGCAAGCCTAGAAAGGAGTCATAGAGAAGATTGAACATGAGGAAAAGCCCCCATATCATCAAGTAATCCCAGCGACCACTTCTTTTTGCAACTAGGAATAATATCAGATGGTAGAGTAGGTGAAAGACTAAAAAGCCAATAAAACCTGGATAGAGAAGCGGAATTAGCTTCTCTAATTGCCATATCATAATCACTTCTATCAAGACTGAAGCTAGGATGATTCCATAATAAAGGAAATTTGATTTTTTTGTTTCTTGAAAAGAGTTTTTCATCATTCTTCCTCCCTTCACTTCTTTCCTGCTATCCTTTCTTTTATTTTATCATATATTTATATAGTTTTTAAGCGCTAACATTCTTTTGAAAAATACTTTTTTTGCTTTACTTCTATAGTGAAAAGGTTTACAATTATAGTAAGAAAATTTCAGGAGGTTTCATTATGGCACAACGTTACCAAAATATTATGGTCGCAATCGATGGTTCTAAAGAAGCAGACTTGGCTTTTGTCAAGGGAGTTCATTCTGCTCTACGAAACGACGCAAAACTCACCATCGCTCATGTCATTGACACACGCGCACTCCAAAGCGTATCCACCTTTGATGCTGAAGTTTACGAAGAACTCCAAGTCGACGCTGAAAGTCTGATGAAAGAGTACGAAAAACGTGCAAAAGATGCTGGTGTGACAGATGTTCATATCGTCATTGAAATGGGAAATCCAAAGACCCTCTTGGCACGTACTATTCCCGATGCTGAGGAAGTGGACCTCATCCTCGTTGGCGCAACTGGTCTCAACGCCTTTGAACGCCTCTTGGTCGGCTCTTCATCTGAATACATTCTCCGCCATGCTAAGGTCGATTTGCTGGTTGTGAGAGAACAAGAAAAAACCTTATAATCACGAAGAAAAGGAGCCCAGAGCTCCTTTTTGTTTACGATTTATTTCTCTCTTTATGACGTTCATAAGCCTTGAGCTGGCGCTGCAGTTCCTTTTTAATAGCAGGTTCTGGAGCATATTTTTCTTCCCAATCATCTGGTTTTAAAATTTTGTGGGTCACTGGATCAAAATGAGCCTTGCCATCTGGGAAAATTTTCCCCATATTGGCCTGATGGACGATATCAAAAATACGTTCTGGGTCAACCCCCATCAAGACAAAACTACCGTAGGTGAAATAAAGCGTGTCAATCAAGGCATCAACCTGACCTATCAAATCTTGCTGGGCAGGCGTCTTCTTAGCTACCTTATCTGCTGCCTTATCCAGAGCTTGATGAAGTTGCGATAGAGCTTGACCAAAGTCCTCTTCAGAAGGACTGGCAGCTCTAACAAATTCCACCAATTCTTCTATTTTAAAACCAGCCCTGTGGGTTGCACCTTCTAAATTCCAAGCTCGAGGTTCTTCTTGGGTCCGTTCATCCATCATGTGGTGAAAGGTCTTAACCTTATTGAAATGATAGTCACGGCTGACAAAGACTTTTTCTGAGGCCAGAACACCAAAATGTTCCAGGGCCTTGTGGATTCCGTCTTGCTGATTGCTGGTAGTGATGTGCTTGGCAACTTCCTTAACACTGCTGCTACCATTTCCCATAGCGACTGACATACCGACACCCGCCAGCATTTCTAGGTCGTTATCTGAGTCACCAAAGGCCATGACTTGGTTGAGATCAAAACCATATTCTTTCCCAACTCGTCGAATGCCTTCCAATTTAGAGTTTCCTTGATTGATGACATCCGCTGCAAAAGGATTGCTACGTGTCAATTTCAAGTCTTCAAAATCAGCTGCCGCCTTCTCAGATTCTTCTGGCGTCATCAACATCAAAACTTGGTAGATAGGCTGATTCATCAGATGAAGCAGGTCTTCTTCCTTTTGGGGAACAACCTTGCTGACCATACGATTAAAGGAATGACTAACCGTCCGAGTTAAGACGGAGGGAACGAAACGACTGATTCGTTGGGAAAAAGAACCCAGACCAAAGGACATGATTTTGGAACCCAACATGGCATCCTTGGTCCCTAGGGCAATCTCCTTTCCCTCTTTTTTAGCATAAGTAATGAGCTGGCGCAAATGTAACTTGGAAATAGGGCTCGTGAACAAGACTTTGTCTTTATTAAAGATATACTGGCCATTGTAGGTTACCGCAAAGTCCAAATCCAAATCGTCCATCAATTCCTTAACAAAAAAAGGTCCTCGACCTGTCGCTACGCCGACAAGTACCCCTTGTTCTTTGACAATCTTAATTGCGTCCTTAGTGGATTTCAAAACACTCTTGCGATCGTTGACCAAGGTTCCATCGATATCAAAAAAAACAGCTTTGACTTCCATCCTATCCCAATCTCCCCTTTTGTGATACAATGATTATACCACATTTCAGAAAGAGTGAGTAAATCATGCCTAAGAAAATCCTTGTTTTACATACGGGTGGGACTATTTCCATGCAAGCCGATGCTTCTGGCGCTGTTGTGACGAGTTCAGATAATCCCATGAACCATGTATCCAACCCACTTAAAGGAATCCAAGTCCACGCCTTAGATTTTTTTAATCTGCCAAGTCCCCATATCAAACCCAAGCATATGCTAGCCCTCTACCAGAAAATTAAAGAGGAAGCTGCTAACTACGATGGAGTGGTTATCACACACGGGACCGATACTCTAGAGGAAACAGCCTATTTCCTTGATACCATGGAAGTTCCCCATATGCCTATCGTTCTAACAGGAGCCATGCGCAGTTCCAACGAACTCGGTAGTGACGGTGTTTATAATTATCTGAGTGCTTTGCGGGTAGCTAGCGATGACAAGGCTGCTGACAAAGGAGTTTTGGTCGTTATGAACGATGAAATCCACGCTGCCAAGTATGTCACCAAAACACATACGACCAATGTCGGCACCTTCCAGACCCCAACACACGGGCCACTCGGCCTCATCATGAAACAGGAAATACTCTACTTCAAAACAGCGGAGCCTCGTGTCCGTTTTGACCTTGATCACATACAAGGATTAGTCCCTATCATCTCTGCTTATGCTGGTATGACAGATGAGCTGATTGATATGCTTGATTTGGAACAATTGGACGGTTTGATTATCCAAGCCTTCGGAGCTGGTAATATTCCCAAAGAAACGGCTGAAAAGTTAGAAAGCCTTCTACAAAAAGGAATCCCAGTCGCCCTGGTTTCACGATGCTTTAACGGTATCGCTGAGCCTGTTTATGCCTACCAAGGTGGGGGCGTGCAGTTGCAAAAAGCAGGTGTCTTCTTTGTTAAAGAACTCAACGCCCAAAAAGCCCGCTTGAAACTCCTCATCGCTCTCAATGCCGGACTAACAGGACAGGCTTTGAAGGACTATATGGAAGGCTAAGTCTCTTCTCCAGAAAGCAAAATCAGGAAATCTTCACGATTCCCTGATTTTTTCTATTTACGTTTTCGTGTTGAACGACGTTCTGTCAAACCATGAGGTAAGAGAACTTCACGTTCTTCCAACTCTTCCTTGTGCATAATCTTAGTCAACATACGCATGCTAATAGCACCAAGGTCATAAAGAGGTTGGGCAATAGTTGTCAAGTTTGGACGGGTAAAGCGTGAGACTTGCGAATCATCACTAGTAATAATTTCAAATTCTTCTGGTACTGACACACCCTTATCAGCAAGGCCGTTCAAGACACCTGCTGCCAATTCATCACCTGTTACAACTGCTGCAGTTGCGTTTGATGAAATTAAACGCTCTGCCAAGGCATAGCCATCTTCATAAGTGTATTTAGACTCAAATACCAATCCTTCGCTATAAGAAATACCTGCTTTTTTCAAGGTTTCCTTGTAGCCAACCAAACGAACCTTACCATTGATATCATCCACTAGTGGACCGCTAACGAAAGCAATGCGCTCATTTTCTTTAGCAAGGTAGGTTACTGCATCAATCGTTGCTTGTTTGTAGTCAATATTGACACTTGGAAGCTGATGTTCTACATCCACTGTCCCTGCAAGAACAACTGGTGTTCGAGAACGAGAAAACTCTGAACGAATTTTTTCAGTCAAGTGGTAGCCCATAAAGATGATACCATCCACTTGCTTAGAAAACAGTGTATTAACCACTGAAACTTCCTTGTCATCATCCTCATCACTATTAGCAAGGACGATATTGTACTTGTACATTTCAGCGATATCATCAATCCCTTTAGCAAGCGTTGAAAAATAGCCATTAGTAATATTTGGAATCACGACACCGACAGTGGTTGTCTTTTTACTTGCCAGACCACGCGCCACTGCATTTGGACGGTAATCCAAACGGTCAATCACCTCAAGCACTTTTTTTCGAGTATTCTCTTTTACATTCTTATTGCCATTGACTACACGGCTAACCGTCGCCATTGAAACTCCTGCTTCACGGGCGACATCATAAATCGTTACTGTATCGTCTGTATTCATTCCATTTCCTTTCTATATCATACCTCACGAGACTCCAAAAAAGAGACGGTATGAAAATTTCGTTTTCATGATTCTACTTATTCCATTTTATCACTATTTGTAAACACTTTCAAGCATTTTTTGAAGATTGTTTGAAAAAAATTTCATAGAAAACTATGTTTATGAAGAAAAAATCACCTTTTCTTGATTTTTAATCCTATTTGCTGTATGATAAGGAAAAAGAAAGGAGGCAAAGATATGGCTTTTACCAATACCCACATGCGGTCGGCTAGTTTTGGCATTGTTACCAGCTTGCCTGATGATGTCATTGACTCTTTTTGGTATATTATTGACCACTTCTTAAAAAATGTCTTTGAATTGGAAGAAGAACTCGAGTTTCAATTGCTTAATAACCAAGGAAAAATTACCTTCCATTTTTCAAGTCAACACCTCCCTACAGCTATTGATTTTGATTTTAACCATCCTTTCGATCCTCTTTATCCTCCGAGAGTTCTGGTTTTAGATATGGATGGTAGAGAGACTATTCTCCTCCCAGAAGAAAATGACCTATTTTAAAAACTCTAGCCTTCAGTTACAAACGACTGAAAACTAGAGTTTTTCTATTTTTTCAAAGCATCATACAAGCTGCGGATAGGTTGCTTTAATGTAGGATGGATAAAATGAGGCGCAATTTCTTGTAGAGACTCAAGAACAAAAAGGCGTTCTGATATGTAAGGATGAGGCAAGATAAGCTCATCTGTATAAATGACCTGATCCTCCACAAAAAGCAAGTCCAAATCAATCAAACGAGGTCCCCAATGCACTTCTCTCACCCGTCCCAGCTCTGACTCAATGGCTAACAAGGTATCTAATAGCACTGGGGCAGGCAACCAGGTTTCAACCTCAACCACTTGATTAGCAAAGCTATCCTGCTCCACACCACCCCAAGGCTCCGTCGTCAAGACACTGGACTCTTTGAGAATATGGATACCACGAGATTGCATTTTCTCAATGGCTTGTTTCAAGTTTGCTTGCTTATCCCCCATATTGCTTCCTAGGGCGATAAAGGCTCGTTGCTTGCGGCGATGAATGGTTACCGAGCAAGTATCTAGTGGCAAATGCACTGGCGCCCAAGGTTTTTTCAGTTCCAACTTCATTTCTTGGACAAGAGGATAAGCCTTAAAAGTACGTTCCAAAAGTTTATAGGCTACCGTTTCAATCAAATCCTCAGTCGTTTCCTGAAACCAAGTCGTCCACTGCTGACACAGTTCTCCATAATGGACAGAAGCCGTTAAATCCAAGTCTGTAGCCGCCTTGGTCATATCATAGGATAGGATAGCTGAAACGACAAACTTCTGCCCCAATTCTTTCTCACTAGGAAAAAGACCATGATAGGCAAAAATTTCCAAATCCTTAATCTGCAGTTGATCCATAATGATTCCTTTCTAGAAAAATCCGCTTCAAGCGGATTCTTTTTATACTCAATGAAAATCAAAGTGCAAACTAGGAAGCTAGCCGCAGGCTGCTCAAAACACTGTTTTGAGGTTGCAGATGGAAGCTGACCTGGTTTGAAGAGATTTTCGAAGAGTATTATAGTCCCATTAAACGATAAGCCTGATCACGGAGGTCCTTATCTGTTTCAAATAGACCACGAGCTACTGTCGTCAAGGTGGCAGTGCCCGGTTTTCTGACACCACGCATGCTCATACACATATGTTCTGCTTCAATGACAACAAAGGCTCCTTTAGCACCTAGATACTCCATCAAGGCATCGGCCACTTCGATATTCAACCGTTCTTGAATTTGCGGCTTTTTAGAATAAACTTCAACCGTACGGGCTAGCTTAGACAAACCTGCTACACGGCCATCTGGAATGTAGGCAATATGCGCTCTACCATAAAATGGCAAGAAATGGTGTTCACACATAGTATGGAAAAAGATATCCTTTTCTACCACCATGTTATCGTCGATAATCTCAAAGGATTTTGACAAATGTTCCTCCGCTGTTTGACCAAGCCCTGAAAAAATCTCTTGGTACATACGGGCTACACGAGCAGGTGTTTCCTGCAAGCCCTCGCGGTTAGCGTCCTCTCCTACAGCCTCGATAATCATTTTTACAGCTACTTCAATCTTTTGTGTATCCATTCTCGTTCTTCCTCTCCATCAGATAGGCTCTCACTTGGCTCAAGAAATATAAAGAACCCGTGACAATCCTAACTGTTTTTTTCTCTTCTTTTTTATCTGTCAATTTCTGCTCTAGAAAATCCTGCCAACCTTGGTAGCTGAGATTTCTAGATTTGGCTGCCTCTTTCAGCACGCTTTCATCAGTCGCCCGACTATCCGAAAAATGTGTTAGAGTAAGTTCGGTATCTGGCGTGGCCCCCAGCAAGTCCAACATATCCTCTAAGGCCTTGGTTTTGATACAAGTAAAGAGGATTTCCTTATGATAATCCGCAAAACGTTCTTGCAAGCTTGCTATTAAAGCCTTGATAGCATGGGGATTGTGGGCCCCATCCAAGATCATCAAGGGGTTCCTTGACACGACCTCCAGACGTCCCGGCCAACTTGTTTCTTCCAAAGCTTGAGCAAGCAAGTCATTGCTTGCTAGTTCTCGACCATCTTCTTGACAAAAAGTATCAAGTAAAGCTGTGGCCATCCCAGCATTCTCTATCTGGTGCAAACCAAGCAGGCCAGTCTGGAAGCGACCTTGTCTGACAGCACTGGTATAGTCAAATACTTCACCCGTTACCACACTCTCTTGGTGACTGACATGATAATTTGCCCCGTAGGCAAGTCTCGGCGCATCTTTCCCTTCCGCAATGCGGTCAATCACAGCCAAAGCTTCTGGAGCGATACGACCTGTCACCAAGGGAATACCTTGTTTGATAATACCAGCTTTCTGCTCTGCTATAGCTTCCAAGGTATCACCAAGTAGGGCCACATGATCCAATCCAATAGTTGTAATTCCTGTCAAAATAGGCTGGCAGACATTGGTACTATCCAAAAGTCCACCCATGCCCACTTCCATGATAGCCACATCTACTTGCTCTGAGGCAAAGTAATCATAGGCTATGGCTGTGATAATCTCAAACTCGGTTGTCCCCTGCAAATTGGTAGCCGATTCCCCTTCCAGCACAGACTGATAGTTTGCCATGAGGGCTTCTAGCCTAGCCTCTGAAATGGATTCCCCATTGATGCTAATCTGGTCTGTATAATGAATGAGATAGGGGGAGCTAAAAACACCAACTCTCAGCCCTAGCTTTTCTAGCATATTTTTCAAAAAAGCAATGGTCGAGCCCTTGCCATTGGTTCCTCCGATATGGATGACCTTGAGTTTGAGATGGGGATTTCCGCGCAAAGCTAACAGTTCCACCATTCGTTCCAAGCCAAAATGCGGTTGATCCGTCCGATAGTGGGCAATCCACTGATTATTTTCGAATTCTTTCATCTTATTTATATTGTTTTAAATCTAGATTTTCCGCTTCATCAGCCAGACGAATAGCGGAGGCAATTTCAACCGCCATCTTGTGACTAGCTACGTCATGCACTCGCACCACTTCTACACCCTGTCTCGCAGCGATACTAGTTACATGAGCCGAAGCCGTATCTCGATTGCGGAAACCAAGTTCTGTCTCAGGATTGACTTCAAAACCATTTTCTTCTAGAATATTGATGACAAATCGCTTGCGCGACACTCCAAGAAAGATTGGATAACCTTTCTGATGTAGTTTATCCAGGTCACGTAAAAGAAGCAAATTTTCTTTCTTGGTCAGACCAAAGCCGATTCCCGGATCCAACAGGATATTTTCTTGTGCAATCCCAGCTTTATTTGCTCTCGCTAAGGCTCTGTCAAAGAAAGCCTCCATCAACTCTTCGATTGGCAATTTTTCAAAGTCAGCTAACTCTTTTTCTGTAAAAGCTTGACCAAAACCAAAATGAGGGAAGATGAGCGAGCTAGGGTGCTGAGGTCGTGCCATAACTGGATTAAACATAATGACTACTTTTGCTCCAGCCTTAGCAACCACATGGGCCATTTTTTCATCACCCATGAGACCAGTGATATCATTGACTAGATTGGCACCAGCAGCCAAAGCAGCCTCTGCCACCTGACTCTTCCAAGTATCAATAGAGATGAGGACATCACTTTCCTTGCGAATAGCTTTGATCACTGGAACAACACGCTGGATTTCCTCTTCTATCTCAACATAACTACTTCCCGGCCGAGTCGATTCTCCGCCGATATCGAGCATACTGGCTCCTTCTGCTATCAATTTACGAGCCTGCTGAAGTGCCTGCTCAAGAGCAAAAAATTGACCACCATCCGAAAAGGAATCTGGGGTTACATTGATAATTCCGCAAATAGATGTCTTTGAATGATTGGCTTTACTTAACATATCAGTCACTCCCTCAAGGCTTTTCACCATATTATTTCTCTATTTTACCATAAAAAGAAAAAGATGGACACGATTGCATTCATCTTTTTCCCAATAGAAACAAGTAAGCAATTGTCAAAAATCTTAAACAGAAATCCCTAATGTCCGACTCATGATCACCACAAGAGCCAATAAACAGAAAGCTACCCCATTAACAATCATGTGAAGCAAGATAGACATTTCCAAACGTTGGGTCTTGTAGGCTGTCCAAGATAGAACGATTGACATACCTCCATAAATCAATAAAGAAGGTAAATTACTTGGTTGATGCAATAAAGCAAACACAATCGTACCAACCACAAATCCCAAGTTCTCCTTACCTCGGAAAATCTTTTTAGGAACAATCCCACGGCACAAGATTTCCTCACAAATCGGAGCAAGCAAGGCTAGCAAGAAGAAGCTAGAAATCAGAGAACTATTCTGAACCATATCATTAATCTGAGACTGGTTAGCTGTTGTTGTCTCATTTGACAGTTGCAATAAGATGGAACCAAGTATATTTGACCCGATAATGACTAAATAACTCAAACCCAAACGTGCCAAATCCTTAGCTCTAAAAAAAGAAAAATTAAAACTTGCTAACTGCGTTTTACGAGCTCCAAAAATAAATAGGGCCAACACTACAATCGAAATACCAGCAACTATCAGTCCTGACTGTAACAGTGGTACTGCATTTAAAGTTAAAATAGCAGTAATCCCTAAAGGAATCTGATATAAAATTGTCGCTAGCAAGAAGACCAAAAGCCATCCTACACGATTCAACAATTCTTTCCACATACTTTTCTCTTCCATCATTCATCTCCTAGACTTTGTATTAAAAAAAGGGGGAAATCCCCCTGGGTAATTCTATTATAGGGCCATGCTGATATAGTTAAGGATAAACAAGGCATCCAAAATCCAAATCATGACATGAACATCTTTAGCTTGACCTTTAACAATTTTAGTCAAAGTGTAAGTCAAGAAACCAACTGCAATCCCTTGAGTGATAGAGTAGCTGAATCCCATAAAGATAGATGTGAAGAAAGCAGGAACCGCTTCAGACATATCATCCCAATGAATATTTTTCAAGCTACCAAGCATCATAATCCCAACAATAATCAAGATTGGAGCTGTGGCAGATGAAGGTACGATAGCGAGAAGTGGGCTAAAGAAACTTGAAATCGCGAAACAGATAGCTACAACCAAGGCTGTCAAACCAGTACGTCCACCTGCACCGATACCAGCTGCAGATTCAACATAAGTCGTTACGTTTGAAGTACCTGCGATGGCACCAATTGAAGTACCAATCAAGTCTGAATAAAGAGCCTTGTCTAACTTATCTGATTGGTGATTTTCACCGTTTGTCGCTACGATACCAACTTTTTCACCTGTACCAATCAAGGTACCAATTGTGTCAAAAATATCTGTCAATGAGAAGGCAAGAATAGCCATAAGGGTTTCAGGCAAGCGAGCTGCATCTGAAATCAAAGCTCCCATCCCTTCTGAACCAAGAGCTGCACCAAAGACTGTCTTCAAATCTTCAAAAGCTGCACCAACATGGTTATTAGCAAAATCAATACTAGACAAATCAACCAAACCAACCGCAATAGCAAGAACAGTTGTTGTCAAGATAGAGAGAATAATTCCCCCTTTAATCCCTTTGATAACAAAGAAGATGGTAATGGCAAGTCCTGCAAGTGCCACCAAAACAGCTGGATTATTAAAGTCAACCAATCCTGGAACTGCTGAAGAGTTCGCTGCAATCGTTGCTTGGGCTTTGTCAGCCCCTTCTCCTACAACAGTATAGTTGCCTGGATCAATCGTAAATTTCAAAAGTCCAGCATTCTTAATCCCTACATAGGCAAGAAAGACACCGATACCCGCTGAAATAGCTGAACGAAGGGCATTGGGAATCGATTCAATGATCATTTTACGAACATTTGTCAAGGTAATAATCAATGAAATAATCCCACAGATGAAGACCATAGCCAAGGCTTCTTGCCAAGAATAACCAAGTCCAAATACGACTGTAAAAGTAAAGAAAGCATTCAGCCCCATACCTGGAGCTTGGGCATATGGCAAGTTAGCGTAGAAAGCCATCATCAAGGTACCAGCAACGGCACCAATAATCGTCGCTAGGAAGACACCTTGAGCAGGCATCCCTGTTTGCGAAAGCATTTGTGGGTTTACAAAGAGAATATAGCTCATTGCAAAGAAAGTTGTTAAACCAGCGAGAACCTCTGTACGAACGTCTGTACCGTTCTCTTTTAGTTTAAATAATTTGTCCATCATCAATCTCCTTTTAATTTTTACGAACAATAATAGAATTATATCATTTATCATTCACTTTTTCAATATCTTTGTTTGATTTATTTAAGAATTTGATGCAATTCCATTTTTCGTTTGGAATCTGCTTTTCTGCCTGCTTTTTGTTATAATAGAAGACATCTTATCTGGAAAGACACTAGAAAGGTTTATATGACGAAAAAAATTATTGCAGTTGACCTGGATGGAACCCTGCTCAACTCAGACAGTCAGATTTCTGACTTTACCAAAGAAACCATTAAAAAAGTTGCTGAAAAAGGGCATCAGGTTATTATTACGACAGGTCGCCCTTACCGCATGTCAAAAGATTTCTACCGTGAACTAGGCTTAAACACTCCTATGATTAATTTCAACGGCTCCCTTACCCATTTACCAGACCAAGTTTGGAACTTTGAAAAGTGTTTGACGGTAGACAAAAAATATCTGCTAGATATGGTTCAACGTTCAGAGGACATTCAAGCCGATTTTATCGCTGGAGAATATCGTAAAAAATTCTACATTACAAATACTAATGAAGAAATTGCCAATCCCAAACTATTTGGTGTAGAAGCTTTCCAGCCTGAAGATCAATTTCAGCCTGAGTTGGTAACCAAGGATCCTAACTGTATCCTGCTGCAGACCAGAGCCAGTGACAAATATGCCTTGGCAAAAGAAATGAACGCCTTCTACCAGCATCAACTTTCTATTAATACCTGGGGAGGTCCGCTCAATATCCTTGAGTGTACACCCAAAGGAGTCAATAAGGCCTTTGCTTTGAACTACTTGCTCAAAGTAATGAACCGCGACAAAAAGGATTTGATTGCCTTTGGAGATGAACACAATGATACCGAAATGCTAGCTTTTGCTGGGAAGGGCTATGCCATGAAAAATGCCAACCCAGAGCTACTCCCTTATGCAGATGAGCAAATCGCCCTAACCAATGACCAAGATGGAGTCGCCAAAACCCTGCAAGATTTATTCTTATAGTCCATTCTGACCAGCTTGCGAGCTGGTCTTTGTGCTCTTTTCACAGTCTCATTAACCAGTTAATCGATTGTTCTATTTTTTACTTCCAAAACCTTGGAAAGGGCTTTCTTTTGTGATATAATTCACATATAAATACAAGAGAGCTCGTCACACTCGACTCTGTTGAAAAAATCAATCCAGTCCCGTTGTCCCTGTTCTCGGCCAATATCAAGGAGGATAGCTATGAAAGCTGTTGTTGTAAATCCAGAAAGCACTGGTGTTGCTATTGAAGAAAAAGTACTCCGTCCACTTGAAACTGGGGAAGCACTTGTAGAAATTGAATACTGTGGTGTTTGCCACACTGACCTCCACGTTGCCCATGGTGACTTCGGTCAGGTACCAGGACGTGTCCTAGGACATGAAGGTGTTGGTATCGTTAAAGAAATTGCACCAGATGTTAAAAGTCTTAAAGTCGGTGACCGCGTCAGCGTTGCTTGGTTCTTTGAAGGATGTGGTACTTGCGAATACTGTACAACTGGTCGCGAAACCCTTTGCCGTACAGTAAAAAATGCTGGTTACTCAGTAGACGGTGGTATGGCTGAACAGTGTATCGTAACTGCAGACTATGCTGTCAAAGTTCCTGACGGACTTGATCCAGCCCAAGCTTCTTCTATCACATGTGCTGGTGTAACAACCTATAAAGCTATTAAAGAGGCCAAAGTTGAACCAGGCCAATGGGTTGTTCTTTACGGTGCTGGTGGACTTGGAAACCTCGCAGTTCAATATGCTAAAAAAGTATTTAATGCTCATGTCATCGCAGTTGATATCAACAACGACAAACTTGCCCTTGCAAAAGAAGTAGGCGCTGACATTGTGATTAACGGTCTCGAAGTCGAAGATGTGCCAGGCCTAATCAAAGAAAAAACTGATGGAGGTGCTCACTCAGCTGTCGTAACTGCTGTATCTAAAGTTGCCTTCAACCAGGCTGTTGACTCCGTTCGTGCTGGTGGTCGCGTCGTCGCTGTCGGTCTTCCTTCTGAAATGATGGAACTCAGCATCGTCAAAACAGTCCTCGATGGAATCCAAGTTATCGGTTCTCTTGTTGGAACTCGTAAAGACTTGGAAGAAGCCTTCCAATTCGGTGCAGAAGGTTTGGTAGTCCCAGTTGTCCAAAAACGTCCAGTAGAAGATGCCGTAGCCATTTTCGACGAAATGGAAAAAGGTCAAATCCAAGGACGTATGGTACTCGACTTCACCCGATAATCTAATAGAAACCTATTTTAAAAGTTGGAATGCGCTTCCAACTTTTTTATATTAAATTTTTAAATAAGGATTCAAAAAACTCCTCCAAAACTTAATATATCAACATTTTCAAAGTAAGCCTTTTTCCTTTTTTATGTTAAATAGTTGCTTTTTATATGAAAACGGTTTATACTTAAACAGTCTTAAAGTTTTCTTAAACGAAAACTAAAACAAAAAAGGAGGAATGACAATAATGAGTATCGGAATCATTATTGCGAGCCACGGCGAATTTGCTGCGGGTATTCATCAATCAGGATCTATGATCTTTGGTGAACAAGAAAAGGTTCAAGTTGTAACCTTTATGCCAAACGAAGGTCCTGATGATCTATACGCTAAGTTTAATAACGCTGTTGCTGCATTTGACGCAGAAGATGAGGTTCTAGTTTTGGCTGACCTTTGGAGTGGATCTCCATTCAACCAAGCTAGTCGCGTGATGGGAGAAAATCCTGAGCGTAAGTTTGCCATCATCACAGGACTTAACTTACCGATGTTAATCCAAGCCTATACAGAGCGCCTCATGGACGCTACTGCAGGTGTGGAAAAAGTCGCTGCGAATATTATTAAAGAAGCCAAAGACGGCATCAAAGCTCTTCCAGAAGAGTTAAATCCAGTTGAAGAAGTTGCAAGTGCTGCAGCTGCTCCAGTTGCCCAAGCTGCTATCCCAGAAGGAACTGTTATCGGAGATGGAAAACTCAAGATTAACCTTGCCCGTCTTGACACACGTCTCCTTCACGGTCAGGTTGCAACTGCTTGGACTCCAGATTCAAAGGCAGACCGCATCATCGTTGCTTCAGATAACGTTGCAAACGACGACCTTCGTAAAGAATTGATTAAACAAGCGGCTCCTAACGGAGTAAGAGCCAATGTTGTACCAATTCAAAAATTGATTGAGGTTTCAAAAGACCCACGTTTTGGAGAAACACATGCCCTTATCTTGTTTGAAACACCTCAAGATGCCCTTCGTGCCATCGAAGGTGGCGTGCCAATCAAGACTCTTAACGTAGGATCAATGGCTCACTCAACTGGTAAAACAATGATTAACAACGTTTTGTCTATGGACAAAGAAGACGTTGCTACATTTGAAAAAATGCGTGACCTCGGTGTTGAATTTGACGTACGTAAAGTACCAAACGACACCAAAAAAGATTTGTTTGACTTGATTAACAAAGCCAACGTTCAATAATAAACATCAATAACTATCGAAGAATTATAAGAAAATTTTTCACTTTATTATCATTAAATAGAAAAGGAATAAAACCATGTCAGATATTTCAATTATTTCTGCTGTCTTGGTTGTAGTTGTTGCCTTCCTTGCAGGTCTTGAAGGTATCCTCGACCAATTCCAATTCCATCAACCAATCGTCGCATGTACCCTTATCGGTCTTGTAACTGGTAACCTAGAAGCAGGGGTTATGCTTGGTGGATCACTTCAAATGATCGCCCTTGGTTGGGCAAACATCGGAGCTGCCGTAGCTCCTGACGCTGCTCTTGCATCTGTTGCCGCAGCAATCATCTTGATCAAGGGTGGTAACTTTACTACTGAAGGTATCGCCGTTGCAACAGCAACAGCTATCCCTCTTGCCGTAGCTGGACTTTTCTTGACAATGATTGTTCGTACAATCTCAGTTGGTTTGGTTCACACTGCTGATGCTGCTGCTAAAGAAGGAAATATTGCGGCTGTTGAGCGTGCTCATTTTATCGCGCTTCTTCTTCAAGGTCTTCGTATTGCAATCCCTGCAGCCTTCCTTATCGCTATCCCAGCTTCTGCCGTTCAAGATGCTCTTAAATTGATGCCAGACTGGTTGAACGGTGGTATGGCTGTCGGTGGTGCTATGGTCGTTGCCGTTGGTTACGCTATGGTTATCAACATGATGGCAACTCGTGAAGTATGGCCATTCTTCGCAATCGGTTTTGCTTTTGCTGCAATTTCTCAATTGACTTTGATTGCCCTTGGTGTAGTCGGTGTTGCCCTTGCCTTCATCTACCTTAACCTTTCAAAACAAGGTGGTAACGGTGGCGGAGGAGCTGCAACTTCTAACGACCCAATCGGTGATATCCTAGAAGACTACTAGAAAGGGGAACAATCATGACTGAAAAACTTCAATTATCAAAATCAGATCGTAAAAAAGTTTGGTGGCGTTCACAATTCCTTCAAGGTTCTTGGAACTACGAGCGTATGCAAAACTTGGGTTGGGCTTACTCATTGATCCCAGCTATCAAAAAATTGTACACTACTAAAGAAGACCAAGCTGCTGCTCTTGAGCGCCACCTTGAGTTCTTCAACACTCACCCATACGTAGCTGCTCCAATCATGGGGGTTACTCTTGCACTTGAAGAAGAACGTGCTAACGGTGTTGAAATCGACGACGCTGCTATCCAAGGGGTTAAAATCGGTATGATGGGACCTCTTGCTGGTATCGGTGACCCAGTATTCTGGTTTACAGTTCGTCCTATCCTTGGAGCTCTTGGTGCATCACTTGCTGCATCTGGTAACTTGGTTGGCCCACTTCTCTTCTTCTTCGGATGGAATGCGATCCGTATGGCCTTCCTATGGTACACACAAGAATTTGGTTACAAAGCTGGATCTGAAATCACTAAAGACATGTCTGGTGGTATCTTGAAAGACATCACTAAAGGAGCTTCTATCCTTGGTATGTTCATCCTTGCTGTTCTTGTACAACGTTGGGTATCGATCAACTTCACTGTTAACCTTCCTGGTAAACAATTGGCTGAAGGTGCCTACATCAACTTCCCAGAAGGACCTGTATCAGGTGCTGAATTGAAAGGTATCCTTGGTCAAGCACTTGGTGGATTGAGCTTAGACAAGATTCAACCACAAACTCTCCAAGGTCAGTTGAACTCATTGATTCCAGGATTGATGGGACTTCTCCTTACTTTCCTTTGCATGTGGTTGCTTAAGAAAAAAGTATCTCCAATCACAATCATCCTTGCTCTCTTTGCAGTAGGTATCGCAGCTCGTTTCTTCGGTATCATGTAATCTTGGTGAGAATGTACAAACAAAAAAAGAATCAGGTTTATCACCTGATTCTTTTGGCTCTTTGTCAAATAGTGTTGATGAAGAACCTAATGAAAAAAGAATCCAACAAAAATTGGACTACCTGTCTCCGGTTGAATACCGAAGACGGTAGCCCTAGGGTGTTTTTATTAAATTCTCACTTTTTGGGGTCAGTCCCTAAGCCTGATAGTAATTTTTTGTTCATACTATTCCCCTTTAGTCATTTACTACTTTAAGTTGCATTGCTTTAGCTACTTCTTCTGCCTTTGATCCCTTAGGTGTATGGATTTCTACATCTGGGTTACAGTTATCCACAAAATAGAAGTATTCTGTAATTTCTGTTACACTTGCTGGAATTGTAATAGATTTAATTGATGATGTCCCCCAAAATACTAATGTTCCAATACTCTTTGTTCCTTCTGGGAATACAACTGATTCTAATGAACTATCAGAGTTGAAAACATCATCTTCTACTGTTTCTATTGACTTACCAAAGTGGACATACTTTAACTTATTGTCAATCGTAAACGCACCTTTTCCAATATATCGTACTGTATCTGGTAAAACGATTGCCTCACAATGTTTCAAGTTCGCAAGACCACGTTCTCCAATTGCGATAACAGGTTTACCTTTAATTTCCTTTGGTACACGAACAACCTTATCGTCAGAAGTACAACTATAGATGACATAACCTTCTTCCCATAAATATACGCATGTTAATATATTAATATATTTAAGGATTTATAACTATAGTTCCTTAATTTTCCCAGTAAAAAAACGAAAGGCACCACAAGTTATTTATGTGTTTTCTTTAAACGATTCATGTACTTCTGTCGCAACTTCTCACCCGCCTTTAATTGCGGTTGCGATAGATTGAGGACCTAAATATGCATCCCCTGTTATTAGTTCATTTCTATTGTATTCTGATGTTGACCGAAAGTCAAATTTTTACCTTTCATCTAGAACACTAAAGTCTACTTTTGTTCAATTGCTGCAACGACAAGGTCACATGGAATAATATGTTCACTACCTGCCACTTCATGCGTTGATCTTCTTCCACTTTCATCTGATTCACCAAGTTCCATTGTAATAACCTTTACACCAGTTACTTTCCCACTCTCATCACGCAATACTTCTTTAATATTCTCTAAGAAATGGAATGTAACACCTTCATTGTGTGCATCTTTGATTTGTAGTGTAGCTTCTAGTATATTGTTCATATGGTCATCATTC
>NZ_AJJL01000001.1 GCF_000257905.1 Streptococcus mitis SK579 | reverse complement strand
GAACCGTTCTTTTTATATCTCATTTATTCAGCCAAGGCACCCATTGGATCCCATGGTGCAAGGACGATTGGTTCTGCTTCATAGGCAGCTTGTTCTTCTGCTGTTAGTAATTCCTTACGAACAACAATTTGGTAAGTGTACTCGTCCATCCAAGCATCTGAAGCAACAAAGTAACCATCTGTACCGACCTTGTCTCCCCATGAGTTTTCAACTTTCCACTTGATTGTTTTGCCATTTTCATCCAAATCAACACCTGTCAAGACCATGGCGTGGGTCATCAAGCTTTCGCTGTAGTCCAAACGTCCAGCCTTGTCTTGAGTGAGTTGAATGTCCATGCTTGATTCAAAGTCATAAACATCTGTCGCAAGGATTCCCGCTTTACGGTTGCTGAGCTGGCCGACATCAGAACCAAACCAAACAGTCTCACCTGTTTGCATTTGAACAATCGCCAATTCTTTCAAGCGCTCCATCGGCACGTTGATGTAGCGAACCGCACGGCTACCAACCACATTTCCTAACATCTCAACTGTATAAGATTGGCCGTAAGGCTTGTCAGCAGTTGGAGCATTGATAACAGAAACATAGTCCTCTAGAGGAAGATTGACATATTTCTTGTAAAATTCTTGTGGTGTGATTCCTTTTTCACTTTTGTATTTATTATCCTTATCGCGATAAGCAAAGTCAAATTTACGTGGTGGAAGTCCTAAAGACATAGCAAGAAAATTAAAAATTTCTTGCAGGAGGTCTTCTTTCTTAGCTTGAACAGTCGCTTGGCCTGCGCCAGAAGCTAGTAAGTCACGCAAGATTTGAGCATCTTGACGAAGCAATTTGTTAAGGATTGCATTTAGCTCACGACTGCTGCTAGATGAAACAGACTCAGGATAAACTGACTTAGGCACGACACCATATTTCTCAAAGAGAGAAACGACCATATCCCATTGACCGCCGTCTTGTTGTGGAGTTTGGAGTAGGAATTTAACCTTACGACTCGTCAAGTCTTGGTCTGCAGTCGCAATCACTTGCTCCAAGAACCAGTTTGATTTCTCATACTTGTCCCAGAAGAAAGTATGAGCTTGTGACAACTCAAAGTTTTCTAGTTTGTATTGCGAGATGAGCTTGTGGCGGAAAGTGTTAAGGGCTGCAAACATCCAGCAACGACCAGACGCTTTCTGGTTGGTTACCTTGTCCTTGGTCAAATCCAATGAGAAAACAGGTGTATTGTCTACATGGCTTTGACGGCGTTCTAGAGCTGCAAAAATTCCGTTGTGGCTGGCAGCATTTTCAATCGCTTGGTATTTGACATTTGCTTCATAGTTGGCAAATAGTTTATCAGTAAATGATTCTTGAATCGCGTTCATAGATTCCTCCTTTTATTCTACAGTCTATTATAACTCTTTTCACAAAGGAAGCAACTGAAAAACATAAAAGGCAAGGACATTGTCCCTCCCCTTTTTCGAATATAAAGCAAATTAAGCAATACTAGCAAGAAGATTTTCCAATTCCTCCTTGGTCAAGCGACGCCATTCTCCTCGTTCTAAGTTCTCATCCAAGACTAAAGTTCCCATAGTCAAACGTTGCAAGTCTACTACTTCCTTGCCGCAATAGGCAACCATTCGTTTGACCTGATGGAACTTCCCTTCTGCAATGGTCACACGGATTTGGCTTTGATTCTTTTCTGTATCTGCGGAAAGAATCTCCAGTCTAGCGGGTTGGCAGGTAAAGTCTTTTAGAGGAATTCCCTTGGCAAATGTCTCCACATCTCCTTGGGTCATGATTCCCTTGACCTGGGCCAGATAAGTCTTATCCACATGACGCTTAGGGGAAAGAAGAGCATGGGCAAGCTGGCCGTCATTAGTCAAGAGCAAAAGACCATGCGTGTCAATATCCAAGCGCCCTACTGGGAAAACTTCCTTACTACGCGCCAAGTCATCCAACAAGTCCAAAACGGTTCTATGCTTGGGATCCTCAGTCGCTGAAATAACACCTTTGGGCTTGTTCATCATGTAATAAACAAACTCTTCATACTCTAGTTTTTGACCATCAAAATGAATCTGGTCTCTTTCTTCGTTAATCTGTAGTTTAGCTGATTTCTCTTTTTTACCATTTACCGTCACGCGCCCAGCCTTGAGCAAGTTTTTGACCTCTGTCCGACTCCCCACAGCGCAGGTAACTAAAAATTTATCTAATCTCATAGAACTATTATATCATACTCAAAAGGAGGCTGGTACAATGACCAACCTCCTTTTCGTTTCATACTCTTCAAAAATCTCTTCAAACCGCGTCAACGTCGCCTTGCCGTATATATGTTACTGACTTCGTCAGTTTCATCTACAGCCTCAAAACCATGTTTTGAGCTGACTTCGTCAGTTCTATCTACAACCGAAAAGCAGTGCTTTGAGCAGCCTGCGGCTAGTTTCCTAGTTTGCTCTTTGATTTTCATTGAGTATCAGATTTAAGAAATTAACTTCCTCGTCTCCAGAAAATCGCTAAGACAATCATGGCACCTAAAATCGCTGGGATAATAGCTGTTCCTGATAAAACTGGTCCCCAAGTTCCAAAAAGCAAGTGACCCAGAAAGGCTCCAATCCAACCGAGAAACATTTTCCCAAAACATCCCATTCGCTCTCCACGATTGGTCAAAGCACCTGCCAAGAGTCCCACTAGGAGACCAACAAACATACTTCCTATCATCTTGGCTCCTTAATTTGCCCAATCTCCGTTACGGAAGAGAGGTACTCGCATCCCATCCTCACGGATACCATCGATATCCATTTGACTAGACCCAATCATAAAGTCCACGTGAACATCTGAACGGTTAAGCCCTGCAGCTTCAAGCTCTTCTTCGCTCATCTCTGCGCCACCAACGACGCTAGTCGCATAGGCTGCACCGATAGCCAAGTGGTTTGAAGCATTCTCATCAAAAAGGGTGTTGAAGAAGGTAATGCCTGACTGAGAAATTGGACTTGGATCTGGTACCAAGGCACATTCACCCAAGGCACGCGCACCAGTATTTTCAAATACTAGGTCTTTCATGACCTGATCACCCTTCTCAGCAGTGATGTCTACGATTTGACCATCCTTGAAGGTCACTTTAATGCCTTCGATGATATTTCCGTTGTAGCTAAGCGGTTTTGTAGAAGTGACATAACCATCTGCGCGACGGAAGTCTGGTGCTGTGAAAACTTCCTCTGTCGGCATATTTGGTAAGAATCCTTCTCCCTGCGCATTGATAGCACCAGCTGATTCCCAAACGTGGTTCTTCGGCAAACCAAGTGTCAAATCTGTCCCTGGCGCTGTGTAGTGAAGGGCTGAAAATTGCTCTTTATTAAGCATATCGGCCTTGCTCTTGAGGATAGCTGCATGCTCTTCCCAAGCCTTAACAGGATCTTCTTCATAGACACGGCAAGTTTTGAAGATTTGGTCCCAAAGGAGATCAACTGCCTCTTCGTCGCTCGCAGCATTTGGAAAGACTTTCTTAGCCCACTCAAGTCCAGCAGCAGCTGCCACCGTCCAGCTAACCTTGTTGGATTGAGTTGCGATTCGCATTGGCTTCATAGCAAGTCCCATAGCTTTAGCAGAAGCTGATAGCTTGTTAGCATCCACTCCGTTCAAGGCACCTGGATCAGAAGAACGAACCCCAAGACGGCTAGCCTTGTTCTCCAAGAGATAGTTCATCTCAGCAATCTTGTATTCTGGCACATTGTCCAAACGTTCCATCGGTGCGTGGAGGAATTTCTCACGGTTGATGACATCATCTGTCCATTGAACGATAACCTCATGTGCACCCAAGGCATAAGCTTCTTTGACGATTAAGTGAGCCAACTCACGTTGCTCCACATCAATAGAGAGAGCCAAAGTGTGACCAGGTTGCACATTAATTCCGTTCGCAACCAACAATTTCGCATATTTTTCTAGATTTTCTTTAAAATTTGGTAAAACCATGTTGTTTTCTCTTTTCTATTTTTATTTTTCTTTCAAAGCAGAGAATAATCCTGCTAAAGCAATAGCACCAGACAAGAGTGCTGTCGATAGAAGGATTGTTTCATCTGCCAGCTCTAGCTATTAGTCAAAAACTTTTTGAGCTGGTTTGTCTTTTACAAAATCCTTTCCTTACTAGTATATCACATATATTGGTATTTTAAAAAACAAGCTTACTGAAGCTTGTTTTAATTAGCTATTACAAAAATTTTGTACATATCTTTCCACTTCTTTTTCCATAGATTGAATCTCACAAATATCCCATCTATTTTTTTTAGAAGTTATCTTTGCCATCATCTGTAATTTTAAACTCTGACGAGGGAATATCCCTTCTCTTTCCCATTGCTCTAATTTAGCCTCTGGATAGGAGTTGCCAAACCGGGAATTCTGACTATCGGTAATGATACAAAGATTACCAAAGGAGTGTAAAAATTCCGCAGGTAATTGGCTTTCTCCATCCTGTCCATTTGGATTCTGAGGATACCAATGCTCTATGGAGCGACGATAAGCAAATTTGAAATGATCAAAATTAATATCCTTGTACTCTTTCTCTAATTCGGCACGATTTTTCCACAAAACATAATCCACAAAGTTAAAAGCATAAACAGGAATTGCACCATATTTTTTGATACTTTTATCTTCGGTAAACAATCTTTCCTCAGCATATCTCACTGCCATTTTTTCAAGAAAATCCTTAAACTGACTAGCAAATTCTGTTTGATTTAACTCTTCAATATGGTTAAACAAGAATTGCAAGATTTCATATAACCAACGACTATCACGATTGGCAGTAAAGGTCACAGCAAACATGGATTGGAGAAGAATGATGTTTTGGTTAATTTCCGAATCCGAAAACGTATTATTAGTAAAACGTTCTTCTACTATATAATGCTCTTTAGATTTTCCATTTGGTTGATATTCATAATAAGTCCCCTTCTGTAAAAACCATTCATCCTTATTTCTACTTGAAGAGTCCATATTCGAATTTCTAACGATGTAATTATCGAAAATGTGTTTTATTCTAAGAAGAAATTCACTAAATTCAATAACCCAAGTTTTATCTTTATTTTTTATATCAAATAGTGCTAAGAGTTTCTTATCATCTAGTTGAATCTCATCAGTTTTCTTACCTTCCGCAATTGCCAATACATGGAGTAAGAATGTTGGAAAGTCAATGATTGTAGTATAATCGCCAAAGTCTTTTTCTACTTCTATATTTTTTTCATTTATCTTTTTTCCTAATATATCTGATAACTTTCTTCTTTCATTTTGATGAAAATCAATATCATTATAAATATTATGAAATGAATAATTTGTAAAATGCCATCCAAAAATACGTTCACGTTCTTGAAAGTCATCTGCTCTCTTCCGTCGCATCTTAAACTGACTTGCTACCGGCTTATCAAACTCTGCACAGGCATCCCAAATCCTTGCAAACTTTTGCGCCATTTCTTGATCTGTACCGAACTTAGCCATCATTTGCGCCTTAAGAATCTCATGAGCCTCTAGTTGTTCTCCTCGAGAATTGAAACGTTCGAAATAAAGATTCAAATCTAAATCCTCAGGAAGTATACTCCGAAAAATGATGACATTCTCAAAAAGATAGTCAACGAAAAACTGAGGATTAAGCTGGCGCTCCTCTAGCACTTTTTTCAATGCGTCTTTAGCATGTCCGTAGCCTCTAGTCAGTTCATTTTCATCACACTCTAAAATTTTTTTCTTGGTAAATAGCTTTTGAATATTCTTATTTGATTTCTTCCTAGCTGGGAAGGTAAGATTGACAGCTTTCAATCTATCAAAACCAAACTCATGCTTCAAAGCTAAGGCAATCAAATTAAGGGCTGTTGTTCGTTGTTGCCCATCTATGATTTTGAAAATATCATTCTCTTTATTAACGACTAATGTTCCAATATAATAATTGTCTCTATTTTCTTGAAAAGCATCTGCTACGTCATTCAATAACTGCTCGATTTCATTATAAGTCCAAGCAAAATTTCTCTGATAAAGAGGAATAGCATAGGTATCTTCATTTAACAAACGATTAACTGATAAGCTTATATGTGTTTCTACCATTTATCTTTTTCCTCTTCTATAATCTTGTCCACAGTATAATTTTCAAATAATTCTCTATCTATCTTGATCATGAAATCATTCGGAGTAACAGCATGGGATAAAAGTTGAAATAACTTTTGAGTCTCTTTTTGTCTAAAACTTCCACCAGCGGCGTATTTCCCTACCGTTGCATCATATATAGCTTTAGACTTAACTCGTGGGTAATAAGACCAAATAAACAAGGTCTCTACTATCTCCTTTGATAGCTCATCTTTTCCAAATCTCTCTGCAAAAAGTGAACAAATATTTAAGAATATATTGTGACACTTGAGGTAGCGTCCTTTTGAGCTATTGTAAATGTTTGACATACCTTCTGGATAAGCTAGATTTTTTTCTTCCCCTTCAGGTTCATCAGAAAATCCTAACTCTTCATTTAAAAATTTTTTATGAACTCTAATAGTTTCATGGGCCGATTCAATATACTCAAAAAATTTACTTCCATCAATGATTGGCATAGTAATGGACATGGGGAGATTTTCAATATGACGATACAATTCTAGATATGGGAAGTTCTGATTCAAATCAACACCTTTAAAATCGTCAATAAAATCCTCTGTAAAACGGAGATAAGAACCATAACGCTTGTTTGTCAATCCTGTCTCTCCTCGCGACCAACGTCTCATACGAAAAAGATGTTTATCAAACAACTCTTTGAGACTTAAATCTTTATCTTCTACAAATTGCTCCCACTTTTCAACAATCTTTTCATCTTCTGAATCTTGCTTGCGAAGATGATAGGCTTTGAGTAAATCATGAGGTTCTAAAGATTTTCCACGATTATTCTGAGAATCAAATAACTGAAAGGCCTCTGATAATCGTTCCTGTGGCATAGTAATCACGGAGACAGAACAATTTTCCAATAAAAAATTGCAAATGTCTTTTGCCTGATTTCCTCCAACCAATTGTGTTAAATTTTCCCACTCATTATAATTTTCACTCGCATGATAGCAAGATAGCTCTCCAAATTCAGCACTCAGCAGTTGATTCGCACCCTTATAATTCCCTAAATCATCTAATAAATGAAGAAACAAGGAAATAGAAATTAGCCGTTGCTGTCCATCGACAATATCTAAGTATCTAACATTATCTAAGTATCCATCATTTTCATGCAAGATAACGGAACCAATCTGATATTCCTTTTTCCCCATAGCATCTCGTAAATCATAAAAAAGATTACGGATATGTTTTCTGTTCCATTTATATGGTCTTTGATAAGAAGGAATCCGCAAATCCCCTTCTTTCAATAGTTCTCCAACCTTTTTAGAAGTAAATTGAATAGTCATTTTATCCTCATCTATATTTATCTATCATTTCTTGAACTGTCTGCTTCATATCCTCTACTAAAATCCGAGGAGACAAAACAGTAACTGCTTCCCCTTGTCCCAGTAACCAGCGTTTAAGCCCCGGTGTATGCTGACTTTCAAACTGAAAATGAGTCCAATCGCCATTTTTCCCAACTATTTTTGCATTTGGAAATTGATCCATCACAATAGTCGGATCGTACAAGTACTCGATTTCAATACTGATTTTCTTCCCGATAAAAGCATCCACTCTCTCGTTACGAATGTCCCCATCTCTAAATCTATCTCGATAAGAAATAGAGGGTTTCTCTATACCACTAAGAGACCATGACTGGATACGGTCTACTCTTAAAGTAATATAAGTAGCATATTTCAACTGGTAAACAACCAGATAGAAATAATGACTATCATAGTAAAGAGAGACTGGTAAAACAGTCTGCCTCTTAGAAGACTCAGAATAAGGTTTTTGATAGATAATATCTAGAACCTGTTCATGCAAAATAGCTTCTGATAAATTCCATATTTTCTCTATTCTATTTTGCTGATCCGTTAAGGGAGCATAATTAAGCTTTTCACTACCAATAATCTGTTCAATTTCTTTCTGATCATCACGGGGAACTAAGACCAGTAAATTTTTTAGTAAGCTATCAATTTCTGACCGATTCAGTGCTCGATTTTCCAATAAAATCTTTGAAATAACGAGAATATCCTTTTTATTAAAAACTGACTTACTTGCTAAACAATACTTATTCGTCTTACAGTTATAAAGCAAATCTCCACTATAACTGGTGTTACTAGATAAAATATCACGGAGTAGCGAAAAATCTCTCTGTATCGTCTTTTCACTAACCTCAAATTCCTGAGCCAGTTGCTTTTTTCCTAACGGAGTCCCAAACTGTAAGCGTAAAAAGATCGTTAGCAGTCTCTCTTGATCATTCATCTTCAGTCCTTTTTATTATTTTTCAAGCGGTGTTATACTCGCTGTCATTCCCCACTTAAAACGCGCAATCAAATGAGAATGTACATTTTCCAATTGATCTGGTTCAGTGTCACTAGAGAAAACCATTTGCCTATTATTAATATGTTGAGAATTAAATAGATTAAAAAATTTTTCTTGAATAAGAATATCTTTTTCTCCCAATACCTGAATATCATCTATTATTAGGAGATCAAACTCCTCACTTCTAACTTTTTGTATTTCTAGCTCATTTTCTAATAAGTTTTCGGCAGAAATGTATTTTACTCTTTTTTCTGGATTATTTTCAAGAACCTTATTACCAATAGCTTGCAGGAGATGTGTTTTTCCTGAACCTGATTCCCCATAAATATAAAGGGGATTATATTGTAATCCTAAGTTTTCTACTATAGCTACAGCCCCGTTCTTTGCGAAAGTATTACCATCTTTTTCTAGAAAATTTTTAAATTGATATTTGTTATCTAATCCTGTATTGTTCATCATTTAAACCTCTTTTTCTTTTGTACTATAAGTATAACAAAACAGATGGACAATATTTGTCCGTCTGTTAATTTTTTTAAAACAACTCATCAAACAAACTGAGCTGGTTATCCTCTGGCATATTGCCCAGAATCCCCATTTCATCCATCTTTTCAACCAAAGTTGATGAGAGTCCACCACGTTTGCGTAGTTCTGTTTTAGAGAGGAATTCTCCTTCTTCACGCGCTCGAACTAACTGCTTGGCAACGTTCTCTCCCAGACCATCCATTGCTACAAATGGTGGGATGAGGGTATCCCCATCGATAAAGAACTCTGTCGCCTGACTACGGTAGAGATCGAGTTTTCCAAACTTGAAGCCACGCTCCCACATCTCATTGACAATCTCAAGAGTTGTATAGAGATCAATTTCCACATTAGAAGCTTCATTGTTCTTCCGTTTTTCAGCGATTTCTTCCATTCTGCGCTTGATGGCATCCAAGCCCGCACCCATGGTCTTGATATCAAAAGCCTTGGCACGAATGGAGAAGTAAGCACAGTAGTAATAAATGGGATGATGAACCTTGAAGTAAGCTACACGCAAGGCCATCATAACGTAGGCTGCCGCATGGGCTTTGGGGAACATATACTTAATTTTCCCACAGGACTCGATATACCACTCTGGTACCTTATTGGCCTTCATGGCTTCGATGTAGCCATTTCTCTCCTCCTCGGAAATCTTGAGCCACAAGCCCTTACGTACCCGTTCCATGATGGTAAAGGCCAGCTTAGGTTCAAGACCAGCATGCATGAGGTAAACCATGATGTCGTCCCGACAACCAATGACAGTTGATAGGTCAGCAATCCCTTGTTTAATCAAATCTTGGGCATTGCCTAGCCAAACATCGGTACCGTGGGACAACCCTGACAACTGAAGCAATTCTGCAAAAGTCGTCGGATGGGTTTCATCAACCATTCCTCGAACAAAGTTGGTTCCAAATTCTGGAATCCCCAGCATACCCGTAGGCGTTCCGATTTGCTCAGGTGTTACTCCTAGCACATCAGTCCCAGAAAAGAGTGCCATCACGCCTTCGTCATCCATAGGAATTTCATTAGGGTCAATCCCAGACAAGTCCTGGAGTTTTCGAATCATGGTCGGATCATCATGTCCCAGTACATCGAGTTTGAGGACGTTCTCATCGATATCGTGGAAGTTAAAGTGAGTGGTCTGCCATTCAGCCGTCAAGTCATCTGCTGGATACTGGACAGGCGTAAAGTCGTAAACATCCATGTAGTTAGGAATAACAACGATCCCCCCCGGGTGTTGTCCCGTCGTCCGCTTGACACCAGCTGCACCTTGAGCGAGGCGTTCCACCTCTGCATCACGATAAAACTTTCCATAATCTCTCTCATAGCCCTTTACAAATCCATAGGCAGTCTTGGCAGCCACCGTACCAACCGTTCCTGCACGGAAGGCATATTCTTCACCAAAGATATCACGCACATCCAAGTGGGCGCTAGGCTGGTCTTCTCCTGAGAAGTTCAAGTCAATATCAGGAACCTTGTCTCCATCAAAACCAAGGAAGGTCTCAAATGGAATATCCTGTCCGTTTTTGCTAAGTTTGTGACCACATTTAGGACAGTCCTTATTAGGCATATCAAAACCTGAACCGTACGAACCATCTGTGATAAACTCGCTGTACTGACACTGACCACAGACATAGTGAGGAGAGAGAGGATTGACCTCTGTAATCCCAATCATGGTCGCAACGAAACTAGATCCGACAGACCCACGAGAACCAACCAAGTAACCCCGTTCATTGGATCGTTGTACTAGCATCTGCGAGGCTAGATAAATCACAGCAAATCCATTCCCCAGAATAGAGGTTAGTTCTTTTTCAATCCGCAAATCAACGATATCTGGCAGCGGATTTCCATAAATTTCAAAAGCTTTCTTATAGGTCAACTCAGCGACCGTTTCTTCAGCCTTGTCAATAAAAGGTGTATAGAGATCACCCTTAACAACCTCAACGGGTTCAAAGATTTCTGCCAAGGCATTGGTGTTTTCAATAACCAATTTACGAGCCAGTTCCTCTCCCAAGAAGGCAAATTCATCCAACATTTCATTAGTCGTTCTAAAATGAGCCTTTGGAAGTGGTGCTGGTTGGGCATGTTCTCCATGACCGATAGTGCGGTTAATCATAGCCCCCTGTCCCAAACTACGGACAATGATTTCACGATAAATCTCTTCTTCCGGTTCGATATAGTGGACATTTCCCGTAGCAAGAACTGGCTTGCCAAGACGGTCTCCAACCTCTATCAAACTCTTGATAATGGTCTGAAGTTCCTCCATATCCTTGACCTGCTCCTTGGCAATCAAGGGTGCATAGATGGCAGGTGGCATGACCTCGATAAAGTCATAATACTTGGCCACCTCAACCGCCGCATCCACACCTTGGGAAACGACTGCGTCAAAAACTTCACCCTCCGAGCAAGCCGAACCTAAAATCAAACCTTCCCGATAAGCATCTAGAACTGTTCTCGGAATTCGTGGCACCCCTTCAAAATACTTGGTATTAGACAATGAAACCAGCTTAAAGATATTTTTTAGACCTACCTGATTCTTGACATAAATAGTTGCATGCTTAATCCGAGCTTTTTTGTAAGAATCTGGACTAATCAAATCAATGTTGAGTCTAGCTAGATCGGTCACACCATGTTTTTCTGCAACCTCTTTGATAAAGATGAAAAGCAGGCGACCTGTCGCTTCCGCATCGTAGTTGGCCATGTGGTGATGTTCCAAAGCCACACCAAAACGCTTGGTCAAAGGCCCCAAACCATGACGTTTGTACTCAGGATAGAGATTTCTAGCAAACTCAAGTGTATCAATAACTGGCTGGCTAATTTTAGAAAGACCATGACGCTCATAGTTGGCATTCATAAAGCCAACGTCAAAGGTCGCATTGTGGGCGACTAGGACAGTATCCTGGCAAAATTCTTGGAATTCTTGCAAAACTTGTTCTAGTGGTTTGGCATTTTTGACATGGTCATCTGTAATTCCAGTCAACTCAGTAGTAAAAGCTGACAAGGGATGCCCAGGATTGATAAATTCATCAAATTCGGCAATAACATTCCCCTTGTACATCTTAGAGGCCGCAACCTGAATCAAGTCATTATAGATGGCTGAAAGCCCCGTCGTTTCCACGTCAAAGACCACATAGGTTGCTTCTGACAAGTCCATCTCCACTTCGTTATAGACGATAGGAACACGGTCCTCCACGATATTGGCTTCCATACCATAGATCAGCTGGATTCCCGCTTTCTTAGCCGCCTTATAGCCATGTGGGAAGGACTGGACATTTCCATGATCCGTGATGGCAACCGCCTTGTGTCCCCACTTAGCAGCTGTAGCAACGATTTCTTCGACCTCGGGTAGAGCATCCATGGTCGACATATTAGTATGAGCATGAAACTCAACCCGACGCTCACCTTCTGGCATCAAATCCTTCCGCTCATAGTGAACAACTTCCTGCACATCCTGCACGTTCATAGTCAAATCGCGTGTGAAGTTATTCATCTCCACATTTCCACGCACTCGGAGCCAAGAATTTTTCTTGATTAGGTCAAACTTCTGAGCCTCTTCCTCATTTTTAACCCACTTTTGCATAGAAAAACTTGAAGTGTAGTCCGTCATTTTAAAGTTGATCAAAACACGTCCTGTTCTGGTCACTTTTTGCTCCACATCAAAAACAACCCCTTCAAAGACCAGACGATTTTCCTCAGTCGTCACTTCAATCATAGGAGTAATCTCTGCCTTATCCAACTTCGGTTTAGCTGCAGCTTTTTTAGCTTGAAAATCAAAGGCTGGTTTCTCTTCAGCTGGAGGAGGTGCCATCTGTTCCAGTTGTTCCATAGCACGAAGCGCTTCTTCATTAGCAGCTTGAACAATCTGCTCATTTTCAGCATGAAAGGCCTCTTCCTGCTCTTGTGTCAGCACATCATTTTTCTCGACTTGACAATTAAAAGTTGGAAAGCCAAACTTTTCAAGTTGTTTCGCTAAATTAGGAAGATGATTCTTCTTAAAGTGTTCTTTATCAATCGCCTCAGAGCCCTCAATAAAGAGTTGGTTCCCCTCCGCACGAACTTGCAAATGTTGATAAAGGGACTTAAAACCTTGACTAGCACATGGCCCTTCAGAAAAAGCCTCTCTATAGTAGGACTGCAAGAGTTGATTTGAAAATTCTTGGGACAGAGCTTTGATTTCGAAAACAGCTTTATTCCCTGTCTTAGAAAATTCCTCACTCAAACCTTTCTTTAATTCTAAAAAGATTTCAATCGGTAAAATATTAGAAAATACGAAATGAAACTCCCATACCTTACTAATTTTATGAACCACAACTCGCTCAATATCGGCCTGTGATAAAGCAGGATCCTGCCTCATTTCAGCAGGCATCCCCAGTTGATTCATCAAAATTTCAAAACTGTTTGACATTCATTTTCCTCACATTATTCTCCTACTATTTTACCATATTTAGAGGTATTTTCTAAAGACAAAAGGAAGCCACTAAGTGACTTCCTTCTAGAGTGAGGACAGATTAGTCTTCACCTTTGTTTTTCTTAATGATTTCTTCTTGTACTGACTTAGGTACATCTTCGTAGTGGTCAAATACCATCATGAATGTACCACGTCCTTGAGATGCAGAACGAAGAACTGTTGCATAACCGAACATTTCAGCAAGTGGAACATAAGCACGAACGATTTGGCTGTTACCGTGTGCTTCCATACCATCAACACGTCCACGACGAGCAGTTACGTGACCCATAACATCACCAAGGTTTTCTTCTGGTACAGTGATTGTTACAAGCATCATTGGCTCAAGGATGGCTGGTTGTGCTGATTTAGCAGCTTCTTTAAGAGCAAGTGAAGCCGCGATCTTGAAGGCAGTTTCAGATGAGTCGACATCGTGGTATGAACCATCGTAAAGCTTAGCTTTAACGTCAACCATTGGGTAACCTGCAAGAACACCGTTAGCCATAGATTCTACCAAACCTTTTTCAACCGCTGGGATAAATTCACGAGGAACCACACCACCGACGATTGCGTTTTCGAATTCGAATCCTTTACCTTCTTCGTTTGGAGTAAATTCAATCCATACATCACCAAATTGACCTTTACCACCAGACTGACGTTTGAAGAATCCACGTGCTTGAGTAGAAGCACGGAATGTTTCACGGTAAGATACTTGAGGAGCACCTACGTTCGCTTCAACTTTGAACTCACGACGCATACGGTCAACAAGGACGTCAAGGTGAAGCTCACCCATACCTGAGATAACTGTTTCACCAGTTTCAACGTTTGTTTCAACGCGGAATGTTGGATCTTCTTCAGCCAATTTTTGAAGGGCGATACCCATCTTGTCTTGGTCAGCTTTAGATTTTGGCTCAACCATCAATTGGATAACTGGTTCTGGAACATTGATTGACTCAAGGATGATTTTAGCTTTTTCATCTGTCAATGAGTCACCAGTTGTAGTATCTTTCAAACCAACGGCAGCAGCGATATCACCAGAGTAAACAGTGTCGATTTCTTGACGGCTGTTAGCGTGCATTTGAAGGATACGTCCGATACGTTCGCGTTTACCTTTAGAAGTGTTCAATACGTATGAACCTGATTGAAGAACACCTGAGTACACACGGAAGAATGTCAAACGACCTACGAATGGGTCTGTCATGATCTTGAAGGCAAGAGCTGCAAACGGCTCTTCGTCAGATGCTGGACGAGTTTCTTCTTCGTCTGTATCTGGGTTGATACCTTTGATTGCTGGGATGTCAAGTGGGCTTGGAAGGTAGTCGATAACCGCATCAAGCATCAATTGAACACCTTTGTTCTTGAAGGCAGAACCACACAATACTGGGAAGAATTCAACGTTGATAGTCGCTTTACGGATACCAGCTTTCAATTCTTCGTTAGTGATTTCTTCACCTTCGAGGTATTTCATCATCAATTCTTCGTCAGTTTCAGCAACTGCTTCAACCAATTTTTCACGGTATTCTTGAGCTTGGTCAAGGTATTCAGCTGGGATGTCTTCTTCAAGGATATCTGTACCAAGGTCGTTAGTATAGATTTCAGCTTTCATCTTGATCAAGTCGATGATACCACGGAAGTCATCTTCAGAACCGATTGGCAATTGGATTGGGTGTGCATTTGCTTGAAGGCGATCGTGAAGTGTGCTTACAGAGTAAAGGAAGTCAGCACCGATTTTATCCATTTTGTTGGCAAATACGATACGTGGAACTCCATACTCAGTTGCTTGACGCCAAACTGTTTCAGTTTGAGGCTCAACACCTGATTGTGAGTCAAGAACGGTAACCGCACCATCCAATACACGAAGAGAACGTTGTACTTCGATTGTGAAGTCCACGTGTCCTGGTGTGTCGATGATGTTTACGCGGTGGTTGTTCCATTGAGCTGTTGTCGCAGCAGATGTGATAGTGATACCACGCTCTTGCTCTTGCTCCATCCAGTCCATTTGTGACGCACCTTCGTGAGTTTCACCGATTTTGTGGATTTTACCAGTGTAGTAAAGGATACGCTCAGTAGTTGTTGTTTTACCAGCATCGACGTGAGCCATGATACCGATATTACGAGTTTTTTCAAGTGAAAATTCGCGTGCCATGAGGTTTGTTTCTCCTATTTATTTTTGATTTCTATTCTATTATAACATGATTTTAATAAAAACGGATAGGCAGGACCTACCCGTTCTCAATGTTTTCATGCTATTGTTGGTTTCAACTTGTAGATTTACAAGTTGAATTGAACTCGGGCTAAAGTTAATTAGCCGATTTGAGCCGGAACGGGATGCTGTGTGAAAAAGATAAACTTCTTTGTATTCATCGAATACTGCGTCAGTTTCCTATTTTCACCTTGCATCCTTACCGTTCCTAGCATCATGATTTTACCAACGGAAGTGTGCAAATGCACGGTTAGCTTCAGCCATACGGTGAGTGTCTTCACGTTTCTTAACAGCTGCACCAGTGTTGTTAGCAGCATCCAAGATTTCTTTTGCAAGACGGTCTTGCATTGTGTGTTCACCACGAAGACGAGCGATTGTTACCAACCAACGAAGTCCAAGTGTTGTACGACGTTCTGGACGAACTTCAACTGGGACTTGGTAGTTAGAACCACCAACACGACGTGCACGTACTTCAAGTACAGGCATGATGTTTTCCATAGCTGTTTCAAATACTTCAAGTGCATCGTTTCCAGTAGCTTCTTTGATTTGCTCAAAGGCACCGTAAACGATTGAAGCAGCTGTACCACGTTTACCATCAAGCATAACGCGGTTGATAAGACGAGTAACTAGTTGTGAATTGTAAAGCGGATCTGGCAATACGTCACGTTTTGGAGCTCTATTTTTACGACTCATTTCTCTTTATCCCCTTTCCTTATGCTTTTGGACGTTTAGTACCGTATTTAGAACGGCCTTGTTTACGATCGTTAACACCTGCAGTATCAAGTGCACCACGGACGATATGGTAACGTACCCCTGGAAGGTCTTTTACACGTCCACCACGAAGAAGCACCACGCTGTGCTCTTGCAAGTTGTGTCCGATACCTGGGATGTAGGCAGTAACTTCGATAAGGTTGCTCAAACGTACACGAGCGAATTTACGAAGGGCTGAGTTAGGTTTTTTAGGTGTCATTGTTCCAACACGAGTTGCAACACCACGTTTTTGTGGTGAAGAAACATTTGTTTGAACTTTTTTATGACTGTTGTAACCAACGTTCAAAGCTGGTGATTTAGATTTTTCTACTTTTGATTTACGCGGTTTGCGAACCAATTGGTTAATTGTAGGCATCTACATTCTCCTGTGTTTTTTTATTTTTGGTGATGATACACTTGGTGACAGCTATCATCTGTGTGTACTTTTGCAACATTTGTCAGCACGTCCCTGTACACTCTTGAGAGACCAAAAGTAAAAAGTACCGTCTATTATTGTAACAAAATTTTCCCTTGGTTGTCAAGATATTTTTCTTTTTTATTCTTAATTTTAGCTCTTTTGTGGTGCTCCCCCAAAAAGAAAAAGGAGGAATCCCACCCTCCTAAAGTTTGTATTGTTCCATTCAATCCCATCAATTTTAACACATAATGTTCAAAAAAATATTATATCATCACAACCAACCAGATTCTTTCGCGATATTAGCTGCCTCTGTTCGATTACCTGCATCTAGTTTCGAAAGAATATTGGTGACATAGTTTCGGACTGTTCCGTTGGATAGATAAAGTTTGTCTGCAATTTCTTGGTTAGAGAAGCCCTGAGCAATTCCCTTTAAAACTGCGATTTCTTGCTCCGTTAATGGATTGGGATGCGTCATCACCACTTCCATCAATTCAGGCGAATATTCCTTGCGTCCTTCTAGGACGGTGTGCAAGGTTTGCATGAGGTCTGCAATGTTTCTTTCTTTTAATACATAAGCATCTACTCCAGCCTTGACCGCACGTTCAAAATACCCAGGACGCTTGAAGGTCGTCACCACAACCACCTTTGTTTCTAAATTTTCTGCTCGTATCCATTCCAAAACTTCAAGACCTGTCTTAACAGGCATTTCTACGTCAAGGATGGCGATATCTACAGACTCCTTTTCAAATAGTTGGATTGCTTCTTGCCCATTCTTGGCTTGTAAGACAGACTCTACATCTGCTTGAAAGGCAAGCAACTGGCACATGGCATCTCGTAACATACTTTGATCTTCTGCAACAAGTAGTTTCATCTTAGTTTCTCTCCTTATAAGGTAGTCGAACCTGCACTTCCGTTGGGTGTTTCTGACTGATTACACTTACTTCTCCTGAAAATGGAAGGACACGATCTCGGACTGTATGGAACTCATCTCCTTTTATAGGAGCGAAGCCACAGCCATCATCACTTACTGTTAGAATGAGTTCCTTCTCTGTCCGTTCTAATTTTAAGTAAGCTTTAGACGCTTGGGCATGTTTGATGATATTGGTTACTAACTCAAGCAAAATCATGGAAGCCGTTGACTCTACATCCTGGGTCAAACTAGCCTTGTCCAATTGATTCTCAACTTGAACCTCAATCCCAGCAATCTCTAACATCTTTTTGACAGTCTCAAGCTCTGAAGCTAGGGTCCGTGATTTCAGATTTTCCACAATGGTTCGCACTTCATTCATAGAATCCTTGCTGATCTGGTGGATTTCTTTTAATTCTTTTTCCACCTGTGGATAAGCCTCCATCTGAAATAACTGCAAGGCTAAATCTGTCTTGACACTGAGCATAGCAAAAGTGTGTCCCAGACTATCATGCAAATCTTGACCGATACGACTACGTTCATTTTCAGCAAGCAATAGATTTATCTGCGCATTTTGCTTAGCCTGAGCTTCTTTCAAATCCTCCACAATACGAATCCGAACCAATCCAAAAGTCATTAAATCGATAAAAGTGATAATTCCAAGCAGATAGACTAGAAACTCAACTTCAACTTCCTGAAAAATCAACAGTTGCCCCACAACAAGGAATTGAGCAAGGAGAAAAGTCCGGACATGTAAAGAATTAAAACTACGTACGCCGAAATGATAAATTAAGAGATTGGCAAGGAAAAAGAAGAACCAGATATAATTTACACCAACAAAGGCAGTATTCCCAGCTACATAGGCTAGCATAATCACCCAACAGAGCCAGGATAAACGTTGACTCTTGGTGGTTAAAACACCTAAGTAAGCCAAGACAAACAGAATGTCAATCAACAAATGCCAGCTAGGAAGCTCCCCAGTCACTACAGGAACGATGGGAAAAACCATAAAAATCAAACTGGCCCAATACATATAGTCTATGCTTTTCAGTCTTTCAAGCATTAAGCATTCTCCTTATGACCTTGAAGGTAAATGGTCAAACCAAACAAAACTGCTGAAAAAACAAGTAGATAAACTGTGGCTGATAAATTGATGCCACCCTCGTTTAAGAAGGTCTTGAGCAACTCCATCAACTGATAAGTTGGTAGACACTTCCCGATTGCTTGCATCCAGTCTGGAAATAAAGAGATGGGCATCCAGAGTCCGCCTAAAACAGCCAAGCCTAGATAGAGAAGATTGCCCACGACAGACATCAGCTGACTAGAATGCAAGAGTGTCAAGATCAAGCCAAGCGCTACAAAAGCTACACTTCCTACTATCAGTAAGAACGCAGCCCCAATCCAGCTTCCTAGAGGCATATCCACACCTCTGACCAAATGCCCAACTGAGAAAACAACCAGGATTGAGACCAAATAATCAACCATCATACTTGTTATCTTTGATAGATAATATTCTACCATATTTACAGGGGTATGGCGCAATGTTTTCTGCCAGTTGTTGATTTTATCGGTATGTAAGACAGCTGGAAATGAAAACATAGCTGTCGACATCATGGAAAAGGCTGTCATGGAGATGAGGTAGTCGCGCATAAAATTAGCCGGTCCACCTGGTGTGTCCTGGTACATGCCTGAAAAGAATAAATAGAAGGCTGTCGGCATCCCTACTGATAATAAATAATAGACTAATTGCCGTTTGGTCAATAGAAATTCTATCTTATTTAATGCGATCCATCGTTTCATCTTAGTCATCTCCCTTCTGTGTTTCTTCAAAGATTGTGTCTAGCAAACTACGGTTATTAACTTCGATTTCTTGTATGCTACATCCTGCTTGAACTAACAGTTGCCAAAAAACATTTGCCTCTCGTGTGACTACTTGCAGAGCATCTTGTTTTTGTACCCAGTTTTCAACCAAGTTAGACTGCTCAATGACTTCCTTGTATGCTAGAGGAAGGACAAAGTGCTTTTCAATCTCCTCACTGCGCATGGCTAGAGGTGTTGTATCGCGAATCAACTCTCCCTTATTCAAGACCAAGATTCGGTCAGCTGTATGCTCTACCTCTTCGATATAATGGGACGAATAGAGAATGGTGACTCCTTGTGTTTTTAGGTCCTGAACAATTTCCCAAAAACGTTGACGTGTAGAGGTATCCATGGCAGCAGTTGGCTCATCTAAAAAGACAAGCTTTGGTCGCCCAATCAAGGTCAAGACAAAAGAGAAGAGACGCTTTTGCCCACCTGACAATTTTTCTGCGAATTGCTCTTTTTGTTGCTGGTCAAACTGCAATAGTTGATCGATTTCCTGGTTGTTCAAGGGATTTGGGTAAATACTTTGAAAGAAAGCAATCAACTCTTTAACTTTTAATTTCTGAACGATTACATTTTCTTGAGGCAGGTAGCCTCTAATATAGTCTAACTGAGAACTCGTCACTGGCAAGCCTTGGATGGATACTTGACCGCTGGTGACCAGTTTATCTCCCAATAAACAGTCCAATAGTGTGGTCTTCCCAGCTCCATTTGGCCCAATCAAGGCAACACATTCACCGTCAGCTACCTCAAAGGAAATATCCGTCAAAATAGCCTTACCCTTGATGTTTTTATGTAAGCCTTGTACCTTAATCATGTTCATGATATTCTCCTTTCAGCCATTCCATCCCCATCGGAAAGGCGATAAAAATCATAAATCCTAGTCCCCAGGCACCACGGATGAATTGGTGAAGGAAGGCTTGATCAAACCAACCTGTAAACATTTCTACCAACCATACCACTAGTGATAGTCCAATAAAAAGATAGAGAAACGCTTTTTTCATTTTTCAAACTCCTTTTTCACATCTGAGACTAATTTCAAACCTTCTCGGATAAGCCAGGACATCATTCCAAATCCTGCAAATAGCTCCCAAGGAAAATGATAGAATCCTTCGTCCAATCCTGAGAACATTAGATAAGTCATGACTCCTGCTGCTACTAAACTCATTGCGACAATTACTTTATCTTTCATTTTTTCTTCCTCCATTTGATACATCTAGTATATATCTTTGAGACTATTGCCACTAGAAGCTTCTGTCATAAGGAGATATGACAAATGTCATAAAAGATTCTGTTCAAAGCAAGCAAAATACACTATACAATAAAACATGAGGTAGAAAAGAATCTATAGTTATTTCCTTCAAAGTGATAGCAAATTTAAACTATAATATAAACTAATACTCATTTAAAAACTCAAGAACAGAAAATTTTATACTAAAAGCACATATATTATAAGTTGCACCAAAAGATTTTTTATTTTTTTCTTAAAAATTAGTAAGATTTATGAGAACTATTTCATTTCAATGTGTATACCTACACAACAGTATTTATTAAAAAGCCTAGCAATAAAAAATACTATAATTTTAATTGAATGTCATTTTATAAAATGAATTACTGATACCCAAAAAAGAGAGAACCAAACTGATTCTCCCTTAAGGTAAATAATTAGAAACGTCCAATAATCTCATCAAACTTATTAAGCCCAATGCCTTTGGTTTTCGGAACTTTGACAACTTCAAGAAGCGAATTCTTATCGCTCTGAATATCAAAAAAGAAAGGACGAAATGTGTCCTTTCTCGAGCTTAGCTTTTCTTCAACCCACTATAGTTGACAAAGAGCCGACAAAGAGCCCTATTTTACCAAGACTATCGTAACCATACCAAAAAACAACGATAAAACCGTTGCTTTTTTCAGATATAAGGATCTATTGCCCCAGACTCTTT